>NZ_LSIX01000050.1:0-2936 GCF_001556475.1 Methylobacterium sp. CCH5-D2
GGGCCTCGGCCACCATCTGGACGATGCGGGCCAGCATGGTGTCGCGCCCGACCTTCGTGGCCTCGATCACGAGGGCCCCGGACTGGTTCAGGCTGCCGCCGACCACGGGGGCGCCCGCCGCCTTGGTGACCGGCATCGATTCCCCCGTCACCAGGCTCTCGTCCACCGAGCTCCGCCCCTCGGCGACGAAGCCGTCGACCGGCACCTTCTCGCCCGGGCGCACCCGCAACCGGTCGCCGGCCGCGATGGCGTCGAGGGACGTCTCTTCCTCGGAGCCGTCCGGTCGAATGCGGTGGGCCGTCTTCGGCGTCAGGTCGAGCAGGGCACGGATCGCGCCGCCGGTGCTCTCGCGGGCGCGAAGTTCCAGTACCTGCCCGAGGAGCACCAGAACCGTGATGACGGCCGCCGCCTCGAAGTAGGCAGGCACGGCCCCGCCATGCCCGCGCAGGGCCTGCGGGAACAGGCCCGGGGCAGCTGTGGCGACGACGCTGTAGAGGAAGGCGCAGCCCGTCCCCAGCGAAACCAGCGTGAACATGTTGAGGTTGCGCGAGACCACGGAACGATAGCCACGCACGAAGAACGGCCAGCCCGCCCAGAGCACCACAGGCGCGGCGAGCACGAACTGTATCCAGTTCGAGGTTTGCTGCCCGAGGCGTTCCGCCAGCCCGAACAGGTGGCCACCCATCTCCAGGACGAAGACGGGGAGCGTCAGCACGAGCCCGACCCGAAAGCGTCGGGTCATGTCGACCAACTCCTCGCTGGGGCCGGTGTCGGCGCCGACCACGGCCGGCTCAAGCGCCATCCCGCAGATGGGGCAGCCTCCCGGGCCGACCTGCCGCACCTCCGGGTGCATCGGGCAGGTGTAGATCGTACCCTCCGGCACCGGCTCCACCCTCGCCTGCCCCGGATCGAGGTAGCGGACCGGATCGGCCTCGAACTTGGTCCGGCATCCGTTCGAGCAGAAGTAGTACGGGTGCCCGGCGTGCTCGGCCCGATGCTTCGCGGCGTGCGGATCGACCGTCATCCCGCAGACGGGATCCTTGACCGTCCCGGTGCCGGAAGCCTGGGTCTCGTGATCACCGTGCCCAAGTTGCGCATGGTCGTGCCCGGCATGATGGCCGTGGCGCTCGTGCGAGGGGGGGACGCTATGCGGCATGACCTGGCTCCCGTGGGTTCGCATCGCCTTCGGTCACCGGCTTCCGGTGACGGGAAGCAGGCCGAGGCTGTCCAAGGACGTCGAACAGGTGACGGGGACGGCGGGCGTCCCCGTCGGGATGGGTGCCCCGGATCGGGGCGCGGCCGACCTACTTGGCGTGCTGCTTCAGCCACGCCTCCATCTCGCCGATCTCCTTCTCCTGGTCGTCGATGATCTTCTGGGCCATAGCCTTGGTGGACGGGTCCTTGGCGTGCTTCAGGGCAACCCTGGCCATCGCGACCGCGCCCTTGTGGTGCGGAATCATGTGGGTGCGGAAATCGACGTCCGGGTTGCCGGTGTAAGCGACGGCCATGTCCTTCATCATGGCCATGTCGGCGGCCTTGAAGTCCTTGGTCGAGGCGTCGTCCTTCGGGTCCGGCTTCATGGAGGACATCGAACCGTGGTCCTTCATGTCCTGCGCGTGGGCGGTACCGGCCAAACCGAGACCGAGAATGGCGGCGATGGCGAGCGTGTTCGGGATTTTCATGGTCGTTACCTTTTTCGATGGCGTGGGATGCCGTCGCGCCGGAACGGACGTCCGCTCCGGCGCGACGGGGCGTCGTGAGGCGCGGCGGCGTTCAGTGACCGTGGGGAGGCTTGGTGGCCGTTCCGTCGGAACGTCCGTGGTCCATCCGCTCGCCGGACTTCGCGGGGGCCGTGTCCCCGAGACGCATGTCGTGGGCAGGCCCTCCCGCCGTGCCGCCGCGGCTCGGCGTGGGCTGCGTCTGCTGCTCGGCGTTCGCGTTGCCCTGGTCGTCGGCGAAGGCGGGCGATGCCGCACCGAAGGCCATCAGAAGGGTGGCGAGAGCGGCGATTTTCATGTGGTGAACTCCTTGGCTCATTGAGGTTGGCCGGTCGCCGGCGTGCAGCTCGTCGACCGATGGCTCCGGCACGGGCACCCGCCTCGGGCGGCTCCCCCTGCATCCCTGCGTGGGATCTTCAGGCCCCCTTCCGGTCGCGCTCGCGACAGGGGGCGATGTTCAGTCGAACTTGCCGCTGGCCGTGGCACCGTCGGGCGCGGTGAGCTGCACGGCGCCCTTCGGGCTGTCCCCGAGCGCCACCGGGGCCGTCCCTGTCAGTCGGTTGCCGTCGGCCGGCTGCAGGGGGACCCGGGTCGGCTTGCCGCCGACGACGAGGATGGCCGTGCCCTTGAAGCCCGTGGCCGGCACCGGCTTCTGGCCGCCGTCCGACAGGAAGACGTCGACGGTCTCGCCCTTGGTAGCGAGCTCGACGTGGAACTTCCCGGCGTCGGCTACCCGGCCGCCGTGCTGGCCGGCGCTTTCGTGGGCGTACGCCGCGGTCGCCGCCATCAGGCCGGCGACGAGGGTCAGTCTGTGCAGGATCATGCTGGTTCTCCTCGGGGGTCAGTAGGCCTCGGCCGGGCGCGGTCGCGCGCCGTCCGGGGACGGGTCGGCCGGCGCCTCGGCGTGCAGGGCGTGCAGCCGCTCCAGCGGCTTGCGGCCGAAGCGCAGGAACAGGACGGGGGTCAGGAAGGTGTCGAGCAGCGTCGCGCTGACGAGGCCGCCGAAGATCGTCACCGCCACCGGGTGCAGGATCTCCTTGCCCGGGCTCGCCGCGTCGTAGAGCAGCGGCACCAGGGCCACCCCGGCCGAGAGCGCGGTCATCAGCACCGGGGTCAGCCGCTCCAGGCTGCCGCGAACCACGAGGTCGGGCCCGAACGGCACCCCCTCGTGCAGCGACAGGTTCAGGTAGTGGCTGATCTTGAGGATGCCGTTGCGGG
>NZ_LSIX01000513.1:0-4306 GCF_001556475.1 Methylobacterium sp. CCH5-D2
GCGCCGGGGGGAGCGAGCGCCGCCTCGCCCGCGCCGGCCGCGGCGAGCGCCGGGTTCGCGGCGCCCTCGATCGCCGCCATCTCGGTCTGGGCGGCCTCGGGCGTGGCGAGGATCGCGCGCAGCGCCGGGCGCAGGCCGAACCAGATCAGCAGGGCCGCCACGACCAGGATGGTGGCCGCGTTGATCAGGGTGCCGGACTGGCGCAGCAGCACGTCGGTGGCCGAGAGCGGGGGCACCGGCTCCAGGGACTGGCCGTCGTTGATGAAGCCGACGGCGGCGACCTTCACGGTGTCGCCGCGCTCCTTGCTGAAGCCGGCCGCCGAGGCCACGAGCTGCTCGATCTCGGCGATCTGCGCCTCGACGCTGGGGCCCTTGCCCTCACCTTTGCCGTCCGGCCCGCCCTGCGCGGCCAGCCGCGAGCGGTTGACCAGCACCGCGACCGAGAGGTGGCGGATAGCGTAGCCGTCGCTCACCGTCTGGATCGTCTTCTGGGAGATCTCGTAGTTCGTCAGATCCTCCTTCTTGGAGGTCTCGTTCGACGAGGTGTCGTTGCCGTCCGAGCGGGTGCGCTGGTCGGGCAGGTTCTGCTGGGCGCTGGTCGGGCGGTCGGACTTGCGATTCTGGGCGTTCTCGCTCTCGCGCACCGAGCGGGTCGAGCGCTCGACGCGCTGGTCGGGGTTGTAGATCGTCTCGTTGGTGCTCGTCTTGTCGGTGTTGAGCTGGGTCGCGACGCTGACCTCGAAGTTGCCGGTGCCGAGATAGGGGGTGAGCGTGCGCCGGATGTTGTCCTGCACCTCCCGGCTGACGATCCGCTCCAGGCTCGCCATCTTGCCCGAGGGCGCGAGGCTGCTGTCGTCGCCCGACATCAGGATGGTGCCGTCCGAGCTGATCACGGTGACGCGGTCGGCCTTGAGGCCGGGGATCGCCGCCGCCACGAGCTGGCGGATCGCCTGCGCGCCCGAGACGTCGTCGGCGGGCTCGGTGCGCACCACCACGGAGGCCGAGGGGGGCTGCTGGTCGCGCCGGAACGAGGCGCGGTCGGGCAGGACGATGTGGACGCGGGCGGCGCGCACGCCCTTCATGCCCTGGATGGTGCGGGCGAGCTCGCCCTCGAGCGCGCGCACCCGGGTCACCTCCTGCATGAACGAGGTCATGCCGAGCGAGCCCAGATCGTTGAACAGCTCGTAGCCGGACTTGGCGCTCTGCGGCAGGCCCTTCTCGGCCAAGAGCATTCGGGCCTGGGCGGTGTTGCCGTAGGCCACCATCACGGCGGTGCCGTCGGCGCTGACGTCGAACGGGATGCCGTTGTCCTTCAGCACGCCGCCGATGCGCCCGACATCCTCGCGCGAGAGCCCGGTGTAGAGCGGCTCCTGGGCGGGGCGGCTGAGATAGTAGGCGCCCAGCCCCACGCCGACGAAGACGAGGAGGCCGACGAGCCCTAGGGCCACGAGCCGGCGCGGCCCGAGCTCGATGATGTTGCTCCACAGCCTCTCGGCCTGCTCGCGACCCGACATCCCTGCACCGATCCCGCTGGCGACGTGACATGCGTCGCCAGCCTGTCTGGCGGGTCAGCCTTGCGCGGGGGTTGCGCGACGCCAAACGCTCTACCCCCTGTGCGGGGGCGTATGGCGGGCAACCTCTGCCGGATCGCGCCCGAACCGCGCCGCGCCCCCTCTCCCTATGGGAGAGGGGACCTGCGCCTCATGGGGCATCCGGGTGGCCCGCCGAGCGATCCGGCCTGCCCCCGCCCCATGCGATCAGCTTGCCCGCAGAGGGGAAGTGAAAGGCCGGTGCGCCTCAGAAGAACGATCGCACCAGCCCGCTCACCAGGAGGTTCCAGCCGTCGATCAGGATGAAGAACAGCACCTTGAACGGCAGCGAGATCACGGTGGGCGGCAGCATCATCATGCCCATCGACATCACGATGGTGGAGACGATCACGTCGATCACCAGGAAGGGCAGCACGATCAGGAAGCCGATCTCGAAGCCCCGGCGCAGCTCCGAGATCATGAAGGCCGGGATCAGGATGCGCAGGTCGATCTTGTCGCCGGACTCCGCCTTCGGGAAGTTGCGGCTGGCGAGATCCGAGAAGGTCTGCAGGTCCTTCGGCCGGACCTGGGCGGTCATGAACTCGCGGAACGGGTCGACGATCTTGGAATAGGCCTCCTCCTCGGTAATCCGGTTCTCCTGCAAGGGCTTCAGGCCCTCGTTCCAGGCCCGGTCGAAGGTCGGCGCCATGACGTAGAAGGTCATGAACAGCGCGAGCGAGACCATGAACAGGTTGGCGGGCGTGCTCTGCAGCCCGAGCCCCGAGCGCAGGAAGGAGAGCGCCACGGCGAACCGCGTGAAGCTCGTCATCATCACGAGGAGCCCCGGCGCCAGCGACAGCACGGTGAGCAGCGCGACGAGCTGGAGGATCCGCCCCGAGGCGGCGCCGTTGCCGGCGGGCAGGAGCTGGTCGAGGGCGGGCACGCCGGTGACGCCGCCCGCCGCCGCTTGCGCGTGGGCTGCGGTGGCCGCGAGGCTCAGGCCGAGCAGCGTGAGGCCGAGGCCTGCCCCGAAGCGTCGCGGATTCGTCATTGCACCACCAGGGATTCGACGATCAGCTCGCGCACGCTCCCCTTGGTGCGCAGCGCCACGCGCTCGTTGAGGTCCTCGCGCAGGTGCTGCAGGCCGCTCGCGCCCTCGATCTGGGCCATCGAGAGGGTGCGCAGATACGCGAGCAGGTCGGCGCGGATCTCGGCCAAGGTCGCGTCCGGGTTCTGGACGGTGCCGGCCTTGAACACCACCGAGGACTCGACGCGCACCCAGGATTCGGGCGGCTCGGCAAGGTTCGTGACCACCGAGCCGACGCTGCGGAGCGTCAGGTCGCCCGCGTAGGTCAGCACGGCCACGGGCTTGGCCTGCTCGTCGCGCACCTTCTGGTCCACGGCCTTCTCGACCGAGGACAGCAGGTAGACGCCGAGCGCGCCGCCCGTGCCGACCGCCACCAGCGTGGCGAGGGCGAGCGCCCCGATCGAGCCCCCGCCCTTCTTCTTCTGCGCATCGGCCATGTCGAAAAAACCTCAGAACGGCGCGACGGTCTCGAAGATCTGCTGGCCGAGCGTGGGGTTCTGCACGTCGGTGATCCGGCCGCGCCCGCCGTAGGAGATGCGCGCCTCCGCGATCTTGTCGTACTCGATGGTGTTGCGCCGCGAGATGTCGCGCGGGCGCACGATGCCGGCCACCGCCAGCACCCGGACCTCGTTGTTGACCCTGACCTCCTGCGAGCCCGAGATCAGCACGTTGCCGTTGGGCAGGACCTCGGTGACGACCGCCGCGACCGAGAGGCTGAGCGTCTCCTTGCGGTCGATCGTGCCCTCGCCCTTGGTGCTCGTGCCCGAGCGGATGCCGGTGTCGGCGGTCGCGGTGTCCTTGAGCGCGGAGACGCCGTAGCCGAAATCGAAGCCCAGCGTCGACTTCTGCTGGCGCGAGCGCTCGGTGGCGTTGTCGAACTGCGCCTTGTCGTTGATCGCGATGTTGACCGTGATCACGTCGCCGACGTTGCGGGCGCGCGGGTCCTGGAACAGCTCGGCGCTGCCCGGCGACCACGTGGAATGGTAGCCCGAGCGCGGCCCCAGCGCCCCGAAGGTGACGGGCAGGGGTTCGCGCGGCGGGCTGAGGCCGGCGCCCACGGGGGTGAGCACGGGCGGGCGGCCGATCGGGTCGAGGGTGCTCTGGCAGGCGCCCAGGGCGAGCGCCAGGGCGAGCGCGGACAAGCGGAGGGGGGTCACGATCTCTCGTCCTTCTTGGGCTCGCTCGTCCTCTCGGCCGCCTTGCGGCCGAGGTCCGACATCTTGCGGGCGAGCCCGGCGGCGCGGGCCGATTCCATCTCGGCGAGGATGGCGCTCGCCGCGCGGGCGTTGAGCTTGGTGAGGATCGCGGCGGCCGCGTCCTCCGGCATGGTGGCGAGCTGGGGCGCGGCAGCGTCCGGCCGCATCTTGGCGTAGAGCGCCACCACCCCCGCGTCGGCCTTGGCCAGGAATTCGTTGCGGCGGCGGAGCCAGTCCTCGTACTCGGCGCGCTTGGCCTCGAGCTTGGCGATGCGCGCCTCGACGTCGCGCTCCAGCGCCGCGAGCTGCTCCTTCTGCCACGCGAAGCGGGCGTCGGCGGCGGCGTCCGCGATCCCCGCGCAGTAGCCGGCCTTCGGCGCTTCCTTCACGTAGTCCTGCGCGGTCGCCTCCTTGGGCGCGTCGCGGATCGCGAGCGCCTTCATGGCGGCCTCCTTGGCCGGGTCCGGCTTGTCGCCGCCGACGCCCGCTTCGCG
>NZ_LSIX01000514.1:0-501 GCF_001556475.1 Methylobacterium sp. CCH5-D2
GCCGACGACGAGCTACTTCTCGTCGGCCGATTCCTTCGGGATGATCCGGGGCGGGCACATCAACCTGTCGATCCTCGGCGCCATGCAGGTCGCCGAGAACGGGGACCTCGCCAACTGGATGATCCCCGGCAAGATGGTGAAGGGCATGGGCGGCGCCATGGACCTCGTGGCGGGCGTCAAGCGCGTCGTGGTGGTGATGGAGCACGTCGCCAAGAACAAGGACGGCTCGGAGAGCGCCAAGCTCCTGAAGGCCTGCGACCTGCCGCTCACCGGCACGCACGTGGTCGACATGGTGATCACGGATCTCGGCGTCTTCACCATCGACAAGCGGGGGGACGGCGGCATGACGCTGATCGAGCTCGCCGACGGCGTCACCGAGGAGGAGGTGCGGGCCAAGACCGAGGCCGCCTACACGGTGGCGCTGAGCTGAGACCGCGCGAAACGCCCCCTCCCCCCTCTGCGGGGGAGGGTGGCCCTCGCGTCAGCGAGGGTCGGTCGGGA
>NZ_LSIX01000515.1:0-4256 GCF_001556475.1 Methylobacterium sp. CCH5-D2
CCGAGCGCCTGCCGCTCGGGACGCTGCTCGCCGACGCGATCGCCCAGGCGCGCGACGGCCTGCCGGTCTCGCCCTCCGAGGCGCGCTGCCTGCCCCGGGACCTGGACACGCTCCACGACGCCCCGAACTTTTCCGCGACCTTCCTGAAGGACGGCAAGCCCTACGGCGCCGGCGAGGTCCGGGCGCTGCCGAGGCTGGCGGCTACCCTGGAGCAGCTCGCCCATGCGGGGCTGCAGGACTTCTACCGCGGCGATGTCGGCCGCGAGATCGCCGCCGACCTCGCGCGGCTCGGCGCGCCGGTCACGCGGGCGGACCTCGAGGGCTTCGCGGCCGTCGAGCGCGCGCCGCTCGCGCTCCGGCGGCGGGACGCCACGCTCTACAACGTCCCGCCCCCCGCCCAGGGGCTCGCCGCGCTGATGATCCTCGGCATCCTCGACCGGCTGGACATCCGCGGGGCGCAGGGCCCGGCGCACCATCACGGGCTGATCGAGGCCACGAAGCGGGCCTTCGCGGTGCGCGACCGGGTGGTCACGGACGTCGCGCACCTGCGCCACGACCCGGCCGCCTTCCTCACGCCCGAGCGCCTCGCCCAAGAGGCCGCGCGGATCGACATGCGGCGCGCGGCCTCCGTGCCGCTGCCCGCGTCCGGTGAGGGCGACACGGTCTGGATGGGGGCGATCGACGGGGAGGGCCTCGCCGTCTCCTACACCCAGTCGGTCCACGGGGCGTACGGCTCCGGCACGGTGCTGCCCGCAACCGGCCTCTGCTGGCAGAACCGCGGCACGGCGTTCTCCCTCGACGCGGGCGCGGTGAACCCTCTGGAGCCCGGCCGGCGCCCGTTCCACACCCTGATCCCGGCGCTGGCCGCCTTCGACGACGGCCGGGTGATGAGCTACGGCAGCACGGGCGACGACGGGCAGCCGCAGGTCCAGGCCCAGATTTTTTCACGATACGCCGATGACGGGATGTCGGTGGCGGACGCCGTCGATGCGCCGCGCCTCCTCTACGGCCGCACCTGGGGGGCGCCCGCGCCCAGCGTGAGGGTGGAGGACCGCCTCGACCCGGGCTGCATCGCGGCGCTGCGCCGCCTCGGCCACGCGGTCAAGGAGCTGGGCTTCCCCGACACCGACGCGCTGGGCCATGCCGGCATGCTGGTGCGCCACCCCCGCGACGGGCGCATCGCGGCCGCGCACGATCCGCGCTCGGACGGAGGGGCGCTGGGGCTGTAGCGGGAGCAGCACTTCCCGGGCATACGTCTCAGGCGGCCCCCTCAGCGTCCTCCCTCCCCCCTCTGCGGAGGAGGGAGAGCGGCGCGGTAGGATCGGGAGCGGCGCGAAGACACCACCCCTTGCGGCCCCGCGTGATCGGGCTGGGGATCGTCCCCCTCCGATCCCGGATGGAAACTCCCGATGGCCGACGGCATCACCCAGGCCGCCTACTGGAACGGCGAGGTCGGCCAACTGGCTGGTCGCGGCCGGTTGAGCCTCCCGCGTCAGATGCCGCGCGCAGCCGACTCAAGGCCGCAGGGAGGCTCTCGGATCACGGCCATAGCCGCTCGCGTTGCCAAGCCTGACTGTCCATCGCTCTACGGTAGCGCAACCGCGTATGCCGACGATCCCCGTCAGCCTGCCAGAACTCGACTTCGGTTGGCTGGACCGCGTAGACAGTCCAGCCGGTCGATACGATGAATGGGTCTCCCTCGATCAGATGGCGTTGCTCGGCCAGGGCGATATCCAACGCCTCATCACCTTCGAGGACGTCGCTCTGACGAGCGAGTAGCGCGCTCGCTCGCGATCCAATCGGACGTGCCAGGAAATCAGCTTCGCAGATCTCGCGGCTCAGTTCGCTGACCTGTCCACGGAGCCGAACCTGGCGGCCGAGTGGCTGCCAGTAGAAGATGAGTGCGGCCTGCGGGCAGAGGGCGATCTGACGGCCCTTGGGGCTGAGCTTCGTACTCGCGAAGTGCCATCCATCGGCATCCACGTTCTTGAGGATCAGGACGCGCGCATCGGGGCAGCCTTCCGCGTCCACGGTGGAGAGCGTCATGGCGTGCGCCTCCGGTATCCCATGGGTGATCGCATCCTGCAGCCACACCCCGAACAGGCTGGCCGGCTCGTCCGGAGCAGCACCAGTATCGAAATCGCGATAGGGGCCTGCGAGGGACTTCAAACCTCGAAGCTGCTCCTTGAGTGACATGGACCTGCTCCGCGTCGGCGCCCTCGACTGATCTCGCATGGCAACGCCACGCACCGCAATTGCGCGCTGCCGGGAGATCGAACGATCCTTCCGGGCGACTCTGCCGGCCGGACAGGCTCGCCGGCTTATGCCTCGCCACCCACTCGGATCCGCGCTAGCATCTACCCCGACGCACCGAGCCGCCGCGCCCCGCCCTGGGGCGCCCTGGCCAAAAGTCCAACTTGATTCGCGAGCCCCGCTGCCGTTGGCTGCGGGTGCGCAGCCGAGCAGAAGCCGACGCGCCACAGGCCACCAAAAGGCCGGGCCGCCGCACGGAGGAGACCCCACCATGAACAAGCCGGAATTCCTGGCCGACGCCAAGACCAAGGCGCCCTTCTCGGCGCGCTACGACAACTTCATCGGCGGGCAGTGGGTCGCGCCCGCGGCCGGCCGCTACTTCGAGAACACCTCGCCGATCACCGGCAAGGTCGTGTGCGAGGTCGCCCGCTCGGACGCGCAGGACATCGAGCGCGCGCTCGACGCCGCCCACGCCGCCAAGGAAGCCTGGGGCCGCACCGCGCCGGCCGAGCGCGCCCGCATCCTCCTCAAGATCGCCGACCGGATGGAGGAGAACCTCGACCTGATCGCGCTCGCCGAGACCTGGGACAATGGCAAGCCGATCCGCGAGACGACGCACGCCGACATCCCGCTCGCCATCGACCACTGGCGCTACTTCGCCGGCTGCGTGCGGGCGCAGGAGGGCTCGATCTCCGAGATCGACCACGACACGGTGGCCTACCACTTCCACGAGCCGCTCGGCGTCGTCGGCCAGATCATCCCGTGGAATTTTCCGATCCTGATGGCCGTGTGGAAGCTGGCCCCGGCGCTGGCTGCCGGCAACTGCGTCGTCATCAAGCCCGCCGAGCAGACCCCCGCCTCGCTGCTGGTGCTGATGGAGGTGATCGGCGACCTGCTGCCGCCGGGCGTGGTGAACGTGGTCAACGGCTTCGGCCTCGAGGCCGGCAAGCCGCTCGCCTCGAGCCCGCGGATCGCCAAGATCGCCTTCACGGGTGAGACGACCACCGGCCGTCTCATCATGCAGTACGCCTCGCAGAACCTGATCCCGGTGACGCTGGAGCTCGGCGGCAAGTCGCCGAACATCTTCTTCGGCGACGTCGCCAACGAGGACGACGACTTCCTCGACAAGGCGCTCGAAGGCTTCACCATGTTCGCCCTCAACCAGGGCGAGGTCTGCACCTGCCCGAGCCGCGCGCTGGTGCACGAGTCGATCTACGACCGCTTCATGGAGCGCGCGATCAAGCGCGTCGAGGCGATCACGCAGGGCTCGCCCCTCGACCCCGCCACCATGATCGGCGCCCAGGCCTCCTCGGAGCAGCTCGAGAAGATCCTCAGCTACGTCGATATCGGCAAGCAGGAAGGCGCCCAGTGCCTCACGGGCGGCGAGCGCAACGTGAAGGAGGGCGAGTTCGCGGGCGGCTACTACATGAAGCCGACCGTGTTCCGCGGCCACAACAAGATGCGCATCTTCCAGGAGGAGATCTTCGGGCCCGTCCTCTCGGTCACGACCTTCAAGGACGACGCCGAGGCGCTCTCCATCGCCAACGACACGCTCTACGGCCTCGGCGCCGGCGTCTGGACCCGCGACGGGACCCGCGCCTACCGCTTCGGCCGGGCGATCCAGGCCGGCCGCGTCTGGACGAACTGCTACCACGCCTACCCGGCCCACGCGGCCTTCGGCGGCTACAAGCAGTCCGGCATCGGCCGCGAGACCCACAAGATGATGCTCGACCACTACCAGCAGACCAAGAACATGCTGGTCAGCTACTCGGCGAAGAAGCTCGGCTTCTTCTGAGACGCGCTCCTCTCGAGAGGAACCTTGCCCCGGCCGCGAGGCCGGGGTTTTTTCGTATCGGGCGGGCAGCCCCGTGCTCTCCCTCCCCCCTCTGCGAGGGAGAGAGAGCGCGGAGGGTGTCATACCGTTTCCGGTTGAAGAGCTCGGTCTGAGGCATCGTCTCAGGACGAAGCGCGGGTCCCCTCTCCCAGAGGGAGAGGGACAGGGT
>NZ_LSIX01000516.1:0-357 GCF_001556475.1 Methylobacterium sp. CCH5-D2
CCGTGCAGCACGGGGTTCTGATTGGGCCTGTCCAGGGGTGGTCGTATCTTGGTCTTCAGCATCGATGCCGTGTTCGCCGCGGACGGCGCCTTTTCGTGCGCGGATGCTGGCACGAGGAGCAATCAGGTTCACGACAATGCGCCCGCATCTGCTTCGTTGCCTGAAGCCGCTCGAATTTTTCGGCGTTGCACAGGTTTGGAAACCGGGGCGTCACGGGCCGAAGACTGCTTTCGGCGGCCTGTGGGCTCAGCCGCGGCGGCGCAGCACCACGCGCACCGGCGGGGTCGGGATCGGGCAGGCCGTCGGCCGCACCGTCAGCACGGCCGAGGCGGGGCAGGCCGCCCGGCAGGCGAGTGC
>NZ_LSIX01000517.1:0-6973 GCF_001556475.1 Methylobacterium sp. CCH5-D2
TGAACGCGCGGGACGCCATGGACGGCGAGGGAACGCTGACCTTCGCCCTCGCCTGCGGTCGGCCCAAGCCCGCGATCCGCGGCCACGCCGGCTCCCCGAACCCGTTCGTGACGGTCTCGGTGACCGACAGCGGCTCCGGCATCGACCCGGACCATGTCGGGCGCATCTTCGAGCCATTCTTCACGACCAAGGCCGTCGGCAAGGGGACGGGGCTCGGCCTCAGCCAGGTCATAGGGTTCGCCAAGCAGTCGGGCGGCGACATTGACGTGGCCAGCGTGGTCGGGCGTGGGACGACTTTCACGCTCTACCTGCCGCAGGCAGAGCGGCCGGTCGCGGACGCGGAGGAGGCGGCGGTCCAGGACGAGGAGCTCGCCGATCCCGCCGGCCTATGCGTCCTGGTGGTCGAGGACAACGTCGAGGTCGGTCGTTTCTGCACCCAGGTCCTGCACGACCTCGGCTACGGCTCGCTCCTCGTCCCCTCGGCGGAGGCCGCCCTGGCCGAGATCGAGGCTGTCCCCTTCCGCTTCGACGCGGTGTTCTCGGACGTGGTCATGCCGGGTATGGGCGGGCTCGAACTCGCCAGTCGCCTCCGGGACCTCCATCCCGAGCTACCGGTCATCCTGACGTCCGGCTACAGTCACGTGCTGGCACAGGACGACGCGCACGGCTTCGACTTGGTGCGGAAGCCGTACTCGGCCCATCAGCTGGACGCCGCCCTGAGGTCGGCGGTGCGTCGCCGATCTCAGCCGCATCGCGCCGGGGCCGCCCCGCCCTCTTAATATTCAAGGCAGCGGCGAGGTTTGCCGGACGCCACTCTCGGACCTTTCGCGCGTTGGCCCCGCTCTCATTCCGGGAGCTGATGGAGAGGTCCTCGATGCAGTCCGACACGCCGCGCCCCGGGGACGACCCTTTACCGCCCATCGGCGACCCGCCACCGGACCCGGCGCCGCCGGAGGGCGACCCGCCCACCGAGCCGCCGTCGCCGCAGCCGCCAGGTCCGATCAACGCGACCTGACGGCCGTTCGGCCGGCCGAATCCTCGTCGCCCCGAGGGGAGGCATCCGAGGTCCCGCCGGGCCTCAGCCAGCCTTGTGCGCGTAGCGGCCGTCCCCGGACGGCTCGAAGTAGCACCCGAATGAGACCCGCACGTCCATCTTTTTCTAGAAGGTCCCGGGGGTTAAGCGGTTCCTTATGCGAAGTGGCGCCGCGGAGCGTCGCGGCTCTGAGCTCCGGCAGGATCTCGGTTGGCGTCAGGTGCCCCCGCTCTACGAGCACCTCGGCTATCTCCTGCATGACGCGGTCCCAGAACTACTCGGCCCGGAAGCGGTCGAGCTGGTTCTCAACCTTGGCGAGGCGGGCCTGGACGCGGGCGGCTTCGCCTTCAGCGGCCTTGGCCCGGGCAGCGAGCGCGGCGTTCCCAGCCTGAAGTCTTGTAGCCTTCCAGCCCGACCATTCCGTGCAGAGGCCGCTTGCGGGCGAAGAGCCGACATTCCAGCAGTTGTGGCAGAAGGTCCGGAACTGGCGCACAGCCGAACAATCAGCGTGCGAACTCCTGACCCTTTGCAGAAGCTGGGAAGGTCCGGTTGCAGGCCACTCAGTAAGGCAGTGACCTACTGCCGGGACTGCAGGTTTTGCGACTGGCAGCTTTCAGACGAAAGACGGATTGAAGCAGACGTAACGGCAGGTACAGCGCTCAGCGTCGGGCGAGCGCCTTGAGAGCTTTGCGGCCAGCTCCACGATCGGATTGGGTGAATTTCTGGCTGTAGCAGCCTAATACCCTCGGACCGCGATCGTCGTACTCGCGTCGGTGAAGCAGCATGAGGCGGCAGGCATGACCCTCAACTCCACCGGTGCCCTCAGCATCTTCGGCGTCACGCTCATCGGTGCGACACCGGAGAATGGGCGACGCCTCCTCCTAACGGTGGCGTTCGTCGTTGTCGTGCTGCTTGCCGGACGGGCGCTGAAGTGGGGCGTCGCGCGTCTCAATCGCGGCATCAAGGATCGACGGCCCGCCTTCTGGAGCCGGCAAGCTGTCAACATCGGCATCGCTGTGCTCCTGGTCCTTGGCGTGCTCTCGATCTGGTTCGACGATCCGACGCGCCTGACCACGGCGCTTGGCCTCGTGACCGCTGGTCTGGCGTTCGCGCTGCAGCGGGTGGTGACCGCGATTGCCGGCTACGTAATCATCCTGCGCGGCGACACCTTCAACCTGGGGGATCGCATCGTGATGAGCGGGGTCCGCGGCGACGTGATCGCGCTCACGTTCATGCAGACGACCATCCTGGAAATGGGCGAGCCGGCCTCGGTCACCTCCGCGTCATCCCCCAGTTCCTCGACGTGGATACACTCGCGTCAGTACACGGGACGCATCGTGACCGTCTCGAACGCCAAGGTGTTCGACGAACCTGTCTACAACTACACGCGCGACTTCCCATACCTTTGGGAGGAGATGTCGATTCCGATCCGGTACGGCTCGGATCTGGAGGTCGCCGAGAAGATCCTGCTGGCGGCGGCGGTGAAGCATACTGGCCCCATCGTCCAGCTCGGTGCCAACGAGGCCGCCGAATTGCAGCGCCGCTATCAGCTTCCGACCGCCGGCGTGGAACCACGCATCTACATACGGCTGACTACGAGCTGGCTGGAGATCACGGTGCGGTTCCTGACGCGCACGCACGGCGTTCGCGAACTGAAGAGCGCGATCAGCCGTGACATCCTGAAGGAATTCGAGGCGGCGGGAATTCGGATCGCGACGAACACGTACGAGATCATCGGCAGCCCAGTCATCCGCATGGACGGGCAGGATGGGCAATCGTATGGACATCGCACGCCGATGCCCCCGACCGACTGACGACAGGTCGGTCCCCACGAGATGGCCTTGAGGGCATGGAGGACGTGCCCCAGCTGACGGGATACGACGCTTGGTCCCATGAGGCCGCCCAGTCTCCCAATGCGCGATCAGAGGCCCGATGCCAAAGCTGTCCGCCGAACACCTGCGCGTCGTCGATGTGATGTCACGGGACGTGGAGTTCATCGAGCCGCATGCGAGCGTGCAGGACGCGGCCATCCTCATGGGCGAGATCGAGGTCGGGGCCCTGCCGGTCGGCACCGCCCAGCGGCTCGACGGCATCGTGACCGACCGCGATCTTCTCTACCGGGTCGTGGCACGGGGCCGGGACTCGTCGACGGTGTCCGTCAGGGAGGTTGCGTCCCGGCCCGTCCTGACCTGCGGCCCCGAAGACTCCCTTCGCGTTGCCATGGACCTGATGGTCGCCAACTACGTCCGGCGCCTTCCAGTCGTGGACGGCGCGGGAGCGGTGGTCGGATGGCTGACGCTGGCCGATATCTCCCGCCACCTCCTCGTGGAGGACGCCGCGCTTCAATCCGTGCTTCAGGCGCTGACCGAGGGGTCCGAGGGATCCTGATCAGGAACCATGGCGGCGCAAGGCTGCGCGCACGGTCGCCGTCGGGATGGACCGATGTGCCGCGACGTAGTCGGCGAAGGCCCGTGCTGGTGGGCTTGCATTCCGGGCGGCGACCAGTGAAAGCACGAAGGCAATGAGCGCGAGGTCCGCGTCCGTGATGGCCGCCAGAGCCTTATCCAGGGCGGGCGGTGAGTGCAGCGACGCGTCGTAGGTGGCGAGCAGGTCGGGTGCGGTCCCGACTCCGGCAAGCCAGGACCTGACCACGCAGGGCGACGATGCCTCGCCGCCGGCAAGGGCTGCAACGGCGGCGAAGCGGACGATGGCCTCCGCCTCTGATTGCTGAAGGCGGCCGACGTTGATGTTCAGGGGAATGGCGGTCTGGTGCCGGTTCTGAAGCCAGCCGTGCAGCACCTTCTGACCGATCACCTCGGCGATCTGCCGCTGTGCAGACGCGACCTCGCGCTGGCGACGGTCCACGCTCCTGTCATGGGAATGGGGCTCAAGATCCTCCGGCGCATCGGGCGATGCCTGGGGCAGGTCGACGCGAAGGATCATCGCGGATGGCCTGCCGAGTGAACGCCCGAGCCTCCGGCGGGTTGGGGGCCGTACCACCCACAGGATCGCTGCATGCCCGTCTCCCTCTTTCGCCTGCCGCTCTCCCAGGTGCTTACGCGATGACCCTCGATCAAGTGCTCGCTTTCAGCCTGATCGGCATCACCGTGGCCGCCTTCATCTGGGATCGATTGCCCTACGACCTCATCGCGCTCACCGCCCTTGCCGCTGGGATCGCGCTCGGCCTGGTACCGGCCGAGAAGGCGTTCACGGGCTTCTCGGACGACATTGTCATCATCGTCGGGGCCGCCCTGGTCCTGTCGACGGCGATTGCGCGCTCTGGTGCGGTCGAGACGCTAATGCGTCCCATCCTGCCGCACCTGACGAGCGCACAACGGCAGGTTGCCGCTCTCGTGGGAGGGGTCCTGCTCCTCTCCATGGTCACGAAGAACGTCGGCGCGCTGGCGATCTTCATGCCCATCGCCCTGCAACTCGCCCGTCGCACGGGTACCTCGCCTTCCACGCTCCTGATGCCGATGGCGTTTGCGTCCTTAATCGGCGGCATCGTCACCCTGGTGGGAACATCGCCGAACGTCATCGTCTCCAAAGTCCGAGCCGATCTGACCGGACAGCCTTTCGGGATGTTCGACTACGCGCCGGTCGGGCTGTGCGTGGCGGGTGTCGGCTTCGTCTTCCTGTGCCTCGGTTGGCGGCTACTACCACGTCGCGAAAGCGGGGCACGTGCCATGGACGCCGCGTTCAACCTCGAACGCTACACCACCGAAGCAAGCCTTCCAGCCGGGCATTCGGGTGTCGGCCACACCCTTGGGGAGCTTGAGGCCCTGGCCGACGGCGATGTCCGGATCGCGACCGTCCTGCGCGAACGCTTCCGCCGCTATCCAGCCAGTCCGGACTTTATGCTCCGAGCCGACGACGTGCTGCTCCTCAGTGGAGAGCCGGACGCTTTGGAACGCTTCGTGGCGCGAGCGGACCTGGTGCTGGCCGGAGCGCTGCCGGAGGCCGAAGCCGTAGTCATGGAGGGGGTCGTGACCGCCGAGTCCGGGCTCGTCGGGCACACCGCAGCCCAGCTCGACCTGGAGCAACGCCAGGGCGTCCTCATCCTCGCCGTCAGTCGACGCGGTCGCCGCATCGAACAGCGGCTCTCGGCCGTGCGGTTCCGTGCAGGGGATGTCGTGGTGATGCGCGGACGCACGGCAGCTCTCGGTCCAAGTTTGGGCGCGCTCGGCGTGCTCCCCCTTGCCGCCCGGGAAATCGCACTTGGCCGAAATGACCGGAGTTGGATACCGGCTGCAATCCTGGCCGTTGCTATGGGTCTCGTAGCTCTGCACGTGGTTCCCGTTGCGGTGGCCTTCTTCGGGGCCGTCGTCGCGGTGTTGCTCCTGCGCAGCATGACACCGCACGAGGCCTACCAAGCCGTCGAGTGGCCTGTTCTCGTGCTGCTCGGTGCCCTCATCCCCATCTCGGAAACCGTGACCAGCACGGGTGGCGCGGACCTCATCGCGGCACATCTGACGACGTTGGTGCAGGACCTGCCGCCCGTCGCTGCGATGGGCACCATCCTGGTGCTGGCCATGGCCGTGACGCCGTTCCTCAACAACGCCGCGACGGTGCTGGTCATGGGCCCCATCGCCGCCAAGCTCGCGACGAAGCTCGGCTTAGCGCCCGACCCGTTCCTCATGGCGGTCGCCCTGGGGGCCGCATGTGATTTCCTCACGCCCATCGGCCACCAGTGCAACACCTTGGTGATGGGTCCGGGAGGGTATCGCTTCGGCGATTATGCCCGCCTTGGACTGCCGCTCTCCCTCATCGTCGTAGCGGTCGGCATACCCATCATCGCGTTGGTCTGGCCCTTGCGCTCAATCTAAGCCGCTCCGTCCCGCGTCAGACCAGTGGGTGCGGGTCCCAGCATAGAGCATGAGGGAGACCTTCAACCCGATCGGACGGTACTGCCGGGCATGCTGGAGGATGTCTGCCGGTGTAGACAAGACTTCCTTGTCGAGATCCGCCGTGGCCAAGAACAAATGATCGAAGGCGCGAGATTGGCAGCGAGGGGGCCGCACTGCTGCACTGACACTGCGTCCGCTTCGGAGCACAGGGTAGGGTAAGTGGGCGCGGGGTGACTGGATGTGGTCGGAATCGGAACGTTTGCTTCAGGAGGCGGGCCCAGTGACTGCTTCTGGCGCACAGCTGAACAATTGGTGTGCGAACTCCTGACCCCTTGCGGACATTCGAGGCGCCGCCGTCGAAGGTCGGGATGGGGTGGGATACGGTCCTTGCTGGCACGGTCGAAAGAATTCCTCGCTTCGCCCTGACGGACAGCGAAGCGTAGATCTTCGGCCGGGCCCTTTGTTCTTACTGCTGCGCCTCACGGGCCTTGCGGGCCATCTCTTTGAGGGTCGTCACCGCATCGACCTGCAGGCCGCCGTACTCCTTGCGCCAGCGGTCATAGCTCTGCTCGGAGATCTCCGTCTCCTTGCACGCCAGCGCCAAGCTCTTGCCCTGGGCGGTCTGCACCTCGATCTGGCGCAGCTTCAGCACCACCTGCTCCGCGCTCGTCTTCTGACCTCGACGCATGTCCGACTCCTTCAGTCCTGGCTGATCCTCTCAATCAGCCCGGTCCAAAGTCAGCCGGTCAGGTCAGCTCTCAAGCGCCAGCGCGGCGGCCTGACCGCAGTGGTAGTCCTTCCCGGCCTTGTCCTTGCAGGTCTGCGCGCTCTCCGGCGCGTCGATGCCGTGCAGCCGGATCCGGGTGTCCCGGATCACCAGCGTGTCGCCGTCCGTGATGCTCGGCCGACCGGCGATCGGCTCGGCAGCTACCGCAGGAAACGCGAGCAAGGCGACGCTCAGGAGAACCGGCGGAGCGCGCATCATCCCTCCTTCTCATAGCGCTTTGAGGGTGGCGAGCCGCACAGCGTAGTGATGTTGCGGTGGCCGCCTCACTGTCCGTCCGGCGCTCGCCAGCCTGGGCCCCCTTACACC
>NZ_LSIX01000518.1:0-7112 GCF_001556475.1 Methylobacterium sp. CCH5-D2
CAATGCAAGTTCGTGCGCGGCGCCCGCGGATTCGGGCGGCCGCCAGTCCGGAGGACGCCCGATGGCGATGGGTTCGATCCGCGCGAGCGGGGGCGACGACGAGGACGGCCTCGACGCGACCCCGATGTCCGAGATCAACGTCACCCCGATGGTCGACGTTATGCTGGTGCTGCTGATCATCTTTATGGTGGCAGCCCCCCTGATGACGACCGGCGTGCCGGTGCAGCTCCCCAAGACCGCTGCCGCCAAGGTGGCGCAGTCGAAGAAGCCGATGGAGGTCACCGTCGACAAGGAGGGCCAGCCCTCCATCGCCAAGGAGGTCTTCACCACCGAGGGGCTGACGGCGCGGCTCAGGGCGATGGCGGCTGAGGACAAGGACCAGGTCGTGCTGGTGCGCGGCGACCGCGACGTGCCCTACGGCAAGGTCATGGAGGTGATGGGCCTCGTGGGCCAGGCGGGCTTCACCAAGGTGTCGCTGATCGCGCAGTCGCCGGGCGGCGCCGCGGCGCCCGCTGGCGGCGGGGCGGCGCGCTGATCCGATGAGTGGTACGTCCATGCCCGCCGGGTCCGATCTCGCCGGCCTCGCGCCGGACGGGCCGGGGAATCGGCCGTCCGGGCTCGCCGCGGCCTTCCTCGTCGCGTTCGCCCTGCACGCCGCCGCGCTCGTCGCCGTCGCCTTCCTGCGCCTCGCGCCGCCCGCTCCCCCCGGCGAGCAGCAGGTCACGGTCGATCTCGCGCCCCTGATGACCGAGGCCCAGACCGAGTCGGTGCTGGAGACCCAGGCCGCGGCCGAGACGCCGCCGGAGCAGCAGCCCACCGAGGAGCCGGTCGAGGAGGCGACGACCCCGCCCCCGCCGCCCGAGGTCGCCGAGGTCAAGCCGGAGGAGACGCCCGCCGAGGCCCCACCGCAGACCCAGGCCCTGACCGAGGCGCCGCCGGACGCCCAGCCGATCGAGCCGGAGAGCCAGGTCATCACCTCGACCGCGCCCGACACCGAGCCGCTGGCACCCCCGCCGCCGACCGTCGCCGAGGCCCCGAAGCCGGTCGAGCCCGAGAAGCCGAAGCCGGATCTGGCCAAGCTCAAGGCGGAGCGCGAGGCCAAGCTGAAGGCTCAGCGCGAGGCCAAGAAGCGCGAGGAGAAGCGCGAGGAGATGCTGGAGAAGCGCCGCGAGGAGCTGCGCGAGGCCAAGCTGAAGGCGGCCCGCGAGGCGCGCGCGCGGGAATCCCGCGCCGCCGACGGCGCCGAGCGCGCCTCCGCGGCCTCCTCGCGCCAGAACACCGCCGGCCGCGCGGCGGCGGGCAGCGACCCGAGCGCGATGCGCCAGTGGACGGGCGCGATCAGCGCGGCGATCCACGGCCGCATGAACCCGGGTGCGGCCGCCGGCACCGGCGGCGGCACGGCGGTCGTGCGCTTCACCGTGATGCGCTCGGGCGCGGTGACGAGTGCCGGGCTCGCCCGCAGCAGCGGCGTCGGCCCGATCGACAGCGCGGCGCTCGGCGCGGTGCGCGGCAGCCTGCCGGCGGCCCCCGCCGGCGTGAACCAGGCCAGCCTGACGGTGACGATCCCGCTCAATTACCGGGTGCGCTGAGCCCGGCACGCCCGGCTCACGCACTCGTGTGGCGGGCGCGCCGGAACCACGCCCCCCGAAACGGCTTGGCAGCGCGGCGCGACCGGCGCCGCGCGTGTCGAGACCCCCATGATCGCTGCTGCAGGTGCGGGCTCCGAGTCCCGCGCGCCCTCCGCCCGCGTGCTGCGCGGGCTCGACGCGCTCAACTTCTTCCTCGCCGACGTGCGCGACGGCCTCGGGCCCTACCTGGCGATCTACCTGCTGGCCGTGCGCGGGCCGGACCAGGGCTGGAACGAGGCGACGATCGGCCTCGTCATCACGATCTCGGGCATCGCCGGGCTGATCGCCCAGACCCCGGCCGGCGCCCTCATCGATCGCACCAGGGCCAAGCGGCTCGTGGTGATCGCGGCGGCCGTCGCCGTGACGCTGAGCTCGCTCGCCCTGCCCTTCATCCAGAGCTTCTGGCTCGTTGCCGCCACCCAGTCGGTCGCCGGCATCGCGGGCGCGATCTTCCCGCCCGCGCTCGCCGCCATCACGCTGGGCGTCGTCGGGCCGAAGGCCTTCGCCCGGCGCATCGGCCGCAACGAGGGCTTCAACCACGCGGGCAACGCCGTCTCGGCGGCGATCGCGGGCGCCACCGCCTACTTCTTCGGGCCCATCGTGGTGTTCTGGCTGATGGCGCTCCTCGCGGCCGCATCGATCGGCGCGATGCTGATGATCCCGGCGCGGGCCATCGACGACGACCTGGCGCGCGGCCTCGACCACCCGGAGGGCGCGGACGACGCGGCGCCCTCGGGCCTCGGCGCGCTCGTCCAGAACCGCACCCTGCTGCTCTTCGCGCTCCTCTGCGCCGCCTTCCACCTCGCCAACGCGGCGATGCTGCCGTCCGTCGGCCAGCTCCTCACCAAGCTCTCGGGCAAGGACCACGCGACCTCGCTCATCGCGGTCTGCATCGTGGCGGCGCAGTGCGTGATGGTGCCGGTGGCGGTCTTCGTGGGCGCGCGCGCCGACGCGATCGGCCGCAAGCCGATCTTCCTCGCGGCCTTCGGCGTGCTGGCGCTGCGCGGCGTGCTCTACACATTCTCCGACAACCCGTTCTGGCTCGTCGGCGTGCAGCTCCTCGACGGGATCGGGGCCGGGGTCTACGGCGCGCTCTTCCCCGTGGTGGTGGCGGACCTCACCCGCGGCACCGGCCGCTTCAACGCCGCGCAGGGCGCGGTCGCCACCGCGCAGGGGCTCGGCGCCGCCTTCAGCGCGACGCTCGCGGGCGCGCTCATCGTCTGGGCCGGGTTCTCGGCGGCCTTCCTGGCGCTGGCCGGGATCGCGGGCCTCGCCTTCCTGGCCTACCTGCTGCTGATGCCCGAGACCTACGGCTACACGCCGCCGGGGGCCAAGCCGGATGGAAGGCCGGACGGACGGTCCGGCAGCGCGCCGGGATCCCGGCCCCTCGCGACCGCCTCGGCCTGATCCCGCCCCGGAGACCGGGATCCCGCCGGACCCGCGCCCGCGGATTTCGCACCTGCGCCGAGGAATCTTGGCCGAAGCCTGGCCGTGAAACTCGCTTTTCCGGCAGGACGCCCTACATGAGGTGTGTCGCAGCCTTCCGGCGGTCCGCCCGCCGATGCGGCGCCACGGCCCGTCTTCCCCGCATCCGGGCCGAACCCGAACCAGCCGATCGTTGCGCGCGCCCAGCCCGCGGCGGCCAGAAAGGGACAGGATGACCCACGATACCGACACCGAGATCGACGACGCGGACGAGGTGCGCGATCTCGAGGCGGAAGCCAAGGCCAAGGCCGAGAACCGCGCCGAGCGGGCGGAGCGTGCCGAGCGCATGGCCCGCGAGGGCGCGCAGGCGATGGCCGAGCATCACGCGCAGATCAAGGCCGTCGACGAGCGCACGACCCGCCTGCGGGCGCTGCGCCTCGCCAAGGAGGCCGCCGACGCGCAGGTCAAGGCCGCCGAGGACGCCGCCAAGGCCGAGGCGAAGGCCGCCAAGGCGAGCGCCAAGAAATCCGCCCGGAAGGCCTGACCGTCCCATGTCCGACATGCGCAGCCGCCGCCCCGCCGACCCACGCCGGGCGGCGGAGGCCGCCTTCAAGGCGGCTACCACCCGCAAGCCCGAGAGCCCGGCCCCGAGCACGCTCGCCGCGGCGCCCGGCGCGCGCGAGAGCGTGACGCTGCGCCTCGACAGCGCCGTGCTGGAGCATTTCCAGAAGGACGGGCCGGGCTGGCAGGACCGCATCAACGCGGCGCTGAAGACCCTCGTCCCGCGCGAGGGCTGATCCTCACCGCCCCCGGCGCAGCCGGTTCACCGCGCGGTCGAGCGCGCCCAGGAAGGCTGAGCGGTCCTGGCGGGTGAACGGCCGCGGGCCGCCCGTGATCACGCCTGCCTCGCGCAGATCCTGCATCAGGTTCCGGGTGGCCAGCGCCATCCCGACGGAGGATTCGCTGAACGGCTTGCCGTTCGGCGCGATCACGCTCGCGCCGGCCTTCACGCAGCGACTCGCGAGCGGCACGTCGGCCGTGACCACGATGGAGGCTGGCCCCGCCCGCTCGGCGATCCAGTCGTCGGCCGCGTCGAGGCCGTCGCCGACCACGACCCGCTGGATCCAGGGCTCCCGCGGCAGGTTGAGCGGGCTGTTGGCCACCACATAGACGTGCAGCCCGTAGCGGGCCGCGACCCGGAAGGTCTCGTCCTTCACCGGGCAGGCGTCGGCATCGACGTAGATCGCTGGCGTCGTGGTCATGGCATGCCGCTCATCGCGCGCTCCTCGGCACGAGGCGCGCGGCGAAGCTCAGACCGATGAGGAGCGCGCCCAACGCGAACTGCCAGCGCTCGATATCTCCGCCGACCGAGATGACCACCGCGTGGCCGATCACCACGAGGCCCGCGAGCGGAAGCCCGAACCGGATCGCGGCCCGGAGGACCTGGAGCCGGGTTTCGCGCATCAGCGCTGCCCCGTGGCGGCCCGCAGGGGCGCGACGGCCGCCGCCTCCGCGCGGATCTCGGCCCGCGACACGGCCGGGGCGGCCTCGCGGGCCGCGCGTTCCAGGGTGGCGATGGCGAGCGGCTGGCCGCGCCCGCGCAGGGCGTGGGCGCCCAGCGAGCGGGCGCGGATGCCGGCGGGCAGCGCCGCCAAGCGGTCGAGCAGGTCCTGCGAGATCAGGATGCTGGTGCCGAGCGGCCGGCACAGGGCCTCGATCCGCGCCGTGACGTTCACCGCGTCCCCGAAATAGGCGATCTTGTGCCGATCGATGCCCACCTCCGCGGTCACGATCGGGCCGCCGTGCAGCGCCGCGCGCAGGCGCGGCACCGTGCCGAAGCGCGCCCGCCACGCCTCGGCGTCCCGCTCGATCCGGTCGAGCACGTCGAACACGCAAGCGACGCAGCGTGCCTTGTGCAGGCCGCGCTTCATCGGCCAGGTCACCATCGCCATGTCGCCGATATAGTCGTCGATCGAGCCGGCGTTGCGCCGTACCGGCTCGGCCAGCGCCGCGAACACGGCCGCGAGGTATTCCTGAGCGCGCAGGTCCCCGTGCGTCTCCGCGAAGGCGGTCGAGCCCATCACGTCGAGGAACAGGAAGATGCGCTCCTCCTCGACCGGCCGGTGGTAGCGGCCCACCATCAGGTTGATGAAGACCTCCGCGCCGATGAGGTCGCGCATGCGGATCACGAAGACGAGGAGCGCCGAGACTGCCAGCGCGTAGGTGAGCACCCGGGGCGTGGTCCGCACCGCCTCGGCGAGCGGGTCCGCCGTCAGCCCGAAGGCCCACACCACGAGGCCGCCGAGCGCGTTGCCGGCCACGATCATCGCCACGTAGGCGAGTTCCGCCGCCGGCACGAAGACGCTCGCGGGCAGGCGCCGGATCCGGGCCTGGAGCCCGGCCAGGATCAGGCCGCGATCGAAGGCCAGCGCGGTCGCGCCGATGCAGAAGCCGTAGGCGAGGCCGGCGAACGGCGAGGCGCCGTCCGCGAAGACGAAGTTGTAGACGAGCCCTGCGCCCGCGCAGGCGAGGAGGATCAGCGCCCAGAACCAGCGATGCTGCGGCAGCATCATGCCCCCCGTGGCGTCCGGTGCCCGACGGAGATCCCAGCGGATTTCCGGGCGCTTCTCAAGAGGCCGCGCGCGGCGCGCGGCCCTGGACGAAAGTCCAACCCCGACGGCGGGGCCGGCCCATTGCTCACCGTCCCTTGATGGCGCGAATAAGGCGTCGGTCGCGCCGCGCGGCCGTCCGTGGCCAGGGCGCCGCCCGTTCGGGTCCGGCCCCGCGCGCGACGGACCATTGGTATCCCGGCGGCGCGGGGCTTAAGAGCACGAGGCGAGGGGCGGCTTGCGCCCGTGCGGGACGGGTGCCGGGCGACCGGATGCGCCCTCCCGCGCAGCGGGACCGCCCCCCGTGGCAGGGCCGGTATCTCGGCCGGGCCCTCCGCCGGGTTCTGGGGCCGCCAGCAGAGGGGCAGAGCGATGCGGGCAAGAAGCTTCGGCGCCACCGGCATCTCCGTACCGGTGATCGGCCAGGGCACGTGGCGCATGGACGAGACCGGGCGCGCGGCATCGATCGCGGCCCTGCGGGCCGGGATCGATGCCGGCATGACGCATATCGACACCGCCGAGATGTACGACGACGCCGAATCCATCGTGGCAGAGGCGATCGCGGGTCTGCGGGAGGAGGTGTTCCTGGTCTCGAAGGTGGTGCCGGGCAACGCGACCCGGCGCGGCGTGGTGCGGGCCTGCGAGGCCTCGCTCCGGCGGCTCAAGACCGACCGGCTCGATAGCTACCTGCTGCACTGGCCGGGGCACCACCCGCTGGAGGAGACGATCGCCGGGTTCGAGGACCTGCGCCGGGACGGCAAGATCCTGTCCTGGGGCCTGAGCAACTTCGACGTGGAGGACCTCGACGCGGCGCTGCGCATCGCCGGCCCCTACCGGATCGCCTGCAACCAAGTGATCTACCATCTGGGCGAGCGGGCGATCGAGCACGCGGTCCTGCCCTGGTGCGCGCGGAACGGCGTGGCGCTGGTGGGCTACTCGCCCTTCGGCAGCGGCGAGTTCCCGGACCCGTCGAGCGCCGGGGGGCGGGTGCTCGCCGGCATCGCGGAGGCGCACGACACAACCCCTTACGGGGTGGCCCTCGCCTTCCTCACCCGGCTCGACAACACCTTCACGATCCCCAAGACCGTGCGGGCGTCGCGGGCCCTCGAGAACGCGGCCGCCGCCGACATCCGTCTCAACGCCGCCGAGATCGCCCTGATCGACGCGCATTTCCCGCGCGGCCCGCGCCCGCGCACCCTGCCGATGCTGTAGGCTGCCGAGAAGCCGCCCGGAACGGGCGCAGCGCGCGAGACAGGGTGTGGACTTCTGTCCTCACACCGGGCGAAAAAGCTTAGCGCCGTCCGCCCGCGTCACCGGGCTGTCGCAGCCGGCGTGGCGTGGTTCGGGCGCGGCCGGTTGCGGCGCCTGGTGCCGGCCCGCCCCGGAAATGGAGATGCGCGTGCGACGGCTGCGAACCGGATTGGTCCTGACCCTCGCGGCGGCCCTCTGT
>NZ_LSIX01000519.1:0-2317 GCF_001556475.1 Methylobacterium sp. CCH5-D2
GGCGAGGTCAGGCGGGTCAGGCGGAGCATGGATCGTGGACGGCGCGGGGTCGACCGGCGCGCTCGCGGCTTCCGTGGTCGCGCCCGCGCCCGTCGCGCGGTCGCCCGAACGGCGTCCGAGGCTCATCCAGCCGACCAGGAGGACCGTCGCGCCCGTGACGAGGGCCGGCCAGCCCACCTGGACGAACTGCATCGCGGCGGCCGCCAGCGCCACGGCCGATCCGAGCAACAGAAGGCCTTCCCGGGCTCGGCCGGCCCCCGGTTCGCGCCCTGCCATGGACCGCGCCTCACCGCTCGCCACGGCCACCCCTGCGCCCAGCAGGGTCGGCGCGCCAATCCCGTGCCCGAGCCCGGCCCTCGGCAGGGCTGCACCGGCGCTGCGCCACGGGTCCGACAGGCCGGGACGGCGCGCCGGCAAGGTTCGCCGCCGCGGCGAGCCGCGACACGGTATCCGCGTCGAGATGGTGGCCGGGCGCCGTCGCCATCCGGCGCAGGTAGTCGGCCAGCCTCGGGCCGACGGCCTGCCCGGGTTCGAGGAGGATGCGCAGCGCCCGGAGCGCCGTGCCGCGCGGGTTCGGGTCTTCCTCCAGGTTGATGTCGACCGTGCCGTGACCCAGCCAGGCCGCGAACCGCGGGCCGTGGTGAACCCGGTGGCAGCCGCACAGGTACAGCACGGCGTCCCGGTCGAAGAAGGTCGTGTGGACGAGGTCGGCCAGGCGCGTCGCGCGGACGTGGCCGGTGCGCACCGCCCAGGTGGAGGGGAGGGCCCAGACGTCGTAGGAGTGCCGGCGGCCGGCGATCCGGTACCCGCCGAAACGGTTGCGCACGGCGCGGCCGTCGCGCAGCAGCTCCGCCAGGCGCCCCGGCGCGGTGTCCACGACGAGGTCCACGTCCGACCCGAACGCGTCGGCCCCGCCCCAGGCGATGTCGCGGGGCATGCCCCCGAAGATGGCGACCTCGCCGGCCTGGCCCAGGTGGCCGATCAGGTCCGCGATCTCGTCGCCGCCACGGGCCTCGTCCGCGAGGAAGGCCCGCATCCGCCGGCCCAGCTCGGCCCCGTCCCGGGCGCGCCTGCCCGGGTCAGCCATGGTGCCGCCCCAGGTCGTCGCGCAGCGATACCGCGAAGGTATCGGTCATGCCCGAGATCATGTCGGTGATGAGTTGCAACTCCCGGTAGCGCATCGGCATCCGGTTGCCCGGAGCCTCGGCGACCCGCCGGTAGTTCTCCGAGATCCGGGAGTAGACGTAGGCCGGCAGGGCCTCGCGATCCGACCTCAGGTCGTCCGGGTCCTTGCGCTCGACCACGGCCGTCCAGAACATGTCCATGAGCTCGTGGAGCGTGCGGTGGCCGGCGAGCTCGACCTCAAGGACGCTGCGGTGGCGGTAGACGTGGAACTTCGCGAAGCGCTTGAGCGAGGTCCACAGCACGACGGCGTCCGAGGCCGCCATCAACTCCCTGTCGAACGCGCCGGCCATGATGGCGTCCCGGTTGGCGACGAAGGCCCCGACGGCCGCCCGGACCATCGTCCCGATGGCGTCGACGCGGAACATCTGCATCGAGATGTCGTCGAGTTCCCCGGGCGAGAGTCCCTCGTCGCGGAAGTCGGCATGGTAGCGCTCCGCCCGCTCGCAGACCCCGAGGGTGACCTCGTCGTCGCAGGCATCGTGGCGCAGCCACGCCGTCAGCACGTTGAAGTTGATCAGGTTCTTCTTGGCGGCGTCCTCGACGTCCACGACCGAGTAGGCGATGTCGTCGCAAGCCTCCATCACGAAGGTCAGCGGATGCCGCACGCCCTGGCGCAGCCCGGTCTCCGCCCAGACCTCCGCGGCGATGCCGGCCTCGGACTGGAAGAAGTTGAACTTCTTCCGGGCATGGGACGACTTGTCGACCGCGTCCGAGGGCACGGGGTACTTCATCAGGGCCGCCAGGAAGGCGTAGGTCATGTTGAGCCCGAAATCGTCGTTCAGGATCTGCAGCCGGGTCAGCAAGCGGAACGCCTGCGCGTTGCCCTCGAACGCCAGGAAGTCCCGGCGCATCGGCTCGGTCAGGCCCGGCGCGTCGAAGATCGCGAAGGAGCCCGGCTCCTCCGAACGGGGTGTCGCGTGACGCTTCATCCAGGTCTGGATCGCGGTCTCGCCCTGGTGCCCGAAAGGCGGGTTGCCGAGGTCGTGGGCGAGCCCGATGGCCTCCAGCAGGGCCGGCACGTTGCGCAGGGGCTCGACCGACGCCGGGAAGCCGAGCGCCTCGCCGTGGACGAAGGCCAGGGTGGTCCCCATGCTCCGCGCCATGTTCGCCACCTCGTGGCTGTGGGTCAGCC
>NZ_LSIX01000520.1:0-7272 GCF_001556475.1 Methylobacterium sp. CCH5-D2
CCCCGCCTGCCACGACGGGGCATTTCGCTTTCCGACCGTCGCCGTGACCCTTGCCCCCTCCACAGAGCCCACCGCTCCCTCTCCCACAGAGGGGGGAGGGAGCGGTGGGCTCTGCATCTTCCTCCAGCCCGACCGCGGCCGTGCCCTCGACCGCAAGGCCGGCTACCACGATCCCGACGAGCCGCCGACGCATGCCTACCTCGCCTTCTACCTGGGACTGCAGGAAGGTTTCGACGCCCTGATCCATCTCGGCACCCACGGCACCACCGAGTGGCTGCCCGGCAAGGCGGTCGCCTTGGCGCCCACCTGCTGGCCGGCGCTCGCGGTCGGCGCGCTGCCGGTGATCTATCCGTTCATCGTCGACGATCCGGGCGAGGCCGCGCCGCTGAAGCGCCGGCTCGGCGGGATCGCGCTCGGCCACCTCACCCCGGAGATCCAGCGCGGCGGGCGCGACCCGCAGACCATGCGGCTGCGCGAGCAGGTGGAGGAGTACGCCGCCGCGAGCGTCCTCGACCCGCGCCGGGCCGACCTGATCGCCCGCGCGATCCTCGAGGAGGCGGACGCGCTCGGCCACCTCGCGGGCGCCGGGATCGCACCCGGTGCGCCGATGCCGGAGGCGCTGGCCGCGCTCGACGCGCATCTCTGCGACCTCGGCGAGACCGCGTTCCGCGACGGTCTCCACGTCTTCGGCCGCGCTCCGGCCGACGCCGCGCCCGCCCGCCGGGCGAGCGCGGAGGCCGAGCGGGCCGCTTTGCTGGCGGCCCTCGACGGGCGGTTCGTCGCGCCGGGTCCCTCTGGCTCACCCGCGCGAGGTCGCGCCGACGTGCTGCCCACGGGCCGCAACCTCACCACGCTCGATCCGCGCGCCATCCCGACCCGCGCCGCGGCGACGCTGGGCGCCAAGGCCGCGGAGGCCGTCGTCACCCGCTACCTGCAGGACGAGGGCGCCTACCCCGAGCGGGTCGTGATGGACCTCTGGGCCTCACCGACGCTGCGCACCGGCGGCGAGGACGTGGCGCACGCCCTCCACCTGATGGGTGCGCGCCCGCTCTGGGACCACGCCTCGACCCGGGTCACCGGCTTCGAGGTGCTGCCGCCGGCGCTCCTCGGGCGCCCCCGCATCGACGTGACGGTGCGGATCTCGGGCGCCTTCCGCGACACCTTCCCGGACACGCTGGCGCTCCTCGACCGCGCGGCCCGTGCGGTCGCGGCCCGCGAGGAGCCCGACGAGGACAACCCGCTCGCGGCCGCCCGCCGCCGGGGCGAGGATCCGGCCAGGGTCTTCGGTGCCGCCCCCGGCCGCTACGGCGCGGGTGCGGCCGAGACGGCGCTCGACGGCGCCTGGGCGACCCGCGCCGACCTCGGCCGGGCCTACCTCGCGGCGAGCGACCACGCCTACGGCGACGCGCCCGCCTCCTCGGCGGCCTTCGCCGACCGGGTGGCGCGCGCCGACGCCTACCTCCACGCCTTCGACGTGGCCGAGCGCGACCTTCTCGATGGCGACGCCGCCGCCGACGCGATGGGCGGCCTTTCGGCCGCCGCCGCCCTCACCGGCGCCGCGCCCGCCCTCTACAGCCTCGATGTGTCCGACCCCGAGCGCCCGCGGGCGCGCACCGCCCGCCAGGACGTCGCCCGGCTGATCCGGGCGCGGCTCGCCGAGCCCGCCTGGATCGCCGGCCAGCTCCGGCACGGCTACCGCGGTGCGCAGGAATTGGCGCAGGGGCTCGACGCGGTCTTCGTGCTGGCCGCCGCGACGGACGCGGTGTCCCACGCCGATCTCGATCGGCTCTACGGCGCCTGGATCGCGGATCCGGCGGTCTTCGAGGCCCTGCGCGCGGCCAACCCCGACGCCCTGCGCGCGATCCTCGAGCGCTTCGACGAGGCGCGCGCCCGCGGGCTCTGGGTCTCCCGCCGCAACGCGATGCCGGCGGACGCCCTCATGCCGGAGGCCGCCGAGTGAGCGCCCGCCGCGCCCTGCCCGCGGCCCCGAGCCGCCGCGGCTGGTGCCCGGGCCTCGCCCGGCCGATGCCGACCGGCGACGGGCTCCTGGCCCGCGTCCACCCGCCGCTCGGCATCCTCTCGCTCGCCCAACTGCGCGCGGTCGCGGAGGCGGCGTCCCGCTACGGCAACGGCCATGTCGACATCACGGCGCGGGCCAACCTCCAGATCCGCGGCGTGCAGGAGGCGACGCGCGAACCTCTCGCGGCGGCGCTCACGGACGTGGGCCTCGGCGACGTCCGCCACGACGGCGGGCCGCAGCGGCTGACTCTGACGAGCCCCCTCTGCGGCCTCGACCCGGAGGCGCTGGTGGACGGGTCGACGCTCGCCGCGCGGATCGAGGCTCTGGGTCGCGCCGTCGCGCCGCTGCCGGCCAAGACGCTGGTGGCGGTTGAGGCCGGCGGGCGCTGCACCCTGCCGGATGCGGAGGCCGACATCCACGTGCGGGCGGTGGCGCCGGGCCGGGCGGAGATCGCCCTCGCCACGGGCGGGGCGCCGCTCGGGCTCGGCGTCTGGCCGGAAGACGCGGTGCCGGAGACGGTCGCCGCCCTGCTCGCGGCCTTTGCCCGAACCGGCGCCCGGCGCGTCCGCGATCTGTCCGACATCGAGCGCGCGTCTCTCTCTCCCCCCTCTGCGGGGGAGGGTCGCACCCGAAGGGTGACGGGCGAGGGGGCGACGCTTCCGAGAGAGGCGCGACCTTCATGCGAGTTGCAGCCCGACCCTGAAGCTGTGGTCCCCTCGTGCGGGACTTCGTCCCGGTCCCCCCTGCTTCGCAGGGTACCCTCCCCCGCAGAGGGAGGAGGGAGGGCGGCCGTCACCGCCGACGCCCCCTTCGGCCGCAGCACCGCCGACGCGCTCCTGCGTCTCGCCGCGATCGCGGACTGGGCCGGCGCCCGCGACATCCGCCTCAGCCCCAGCCGCGGCGTCGTCCTCGCGGTCGATCCGGCCCGGGCCGCCGAGGCGCTGGCGCGCCTCGCGGCCGACTTCATCACCGACGCGCACGACCCGCGCCGCGCGGTCGCGGCCTGCCCCGGCGCGCCCGCTTGCGCCTCCGGCTCGACCCCGACCCACGCCGACGCCGCACGCCTCGCCGAGGCCTTCCGGCCCTTCGCGGCCAGGGGGCTCACCGCGCACGTCTCCGGCTGCGCCAAGGGCTGCGCCGAGCCGCGCCGCCGCGACCTCACCCTCGTCGGCCACGCGGGCCGCTACGGCGTCGTGCCAGACGGCGCCCCCGGCGACGCGCCCGTCGAATGGCTGACTATCGAGGCGGCCCTGGAGCGCGTAAGAGGGGCGCAAACGGCCAACCTCGAAGACCTGTTCAGGACCAGACCATGAGCGCGCGCCTCGACTACCTGCGCGACGGGAGCGCGATCTACGCCCGATCCTTCGCGATGATCCGCGCCGAATCCGACCTCGCCCGCTGGTCGGGCACGGCCGAGCGCGTGGTCGTGCGGATGATCCACGCCTGCGGCATGACCGACCTGCCCCGCGACGTCGCGATGTCGGAGGATTTCGCGGCAGCAGGCGAGGCCGCGCTCAAGGCCGGCGCGCCGATCCTCTGCGACGTGCGCATGGTGGCCGACGGCGTCACCCGCGCGCGCCTGCCCGCGAACAACCCGGTGATCTGCACGCTCGGTGACCCGCGCGTGCCGGGGCTGGCCGCCGAGATGGGCAACACCCGCTCGGCCGCCGCGATGGAGCTGTGGCGCGAGCACCTGCCGGGCAGCGTCGTGGCCGTCGGCAACGCGCCCACCGCCCTGTTCCGCTTGCTCGAACTGCTCGACGCGGGCGTCGGCGCGCCGGCCGCGGTGATCGGCATCCCGGTCGGGTTCGTGGGCGCGGCGGAATCCAAGGAGGCGCTCGCCCGCGACGGCCGCGTCCCCTTCTGCGTCGTCCACGGTCGTCGCGGCGGCAGCGCCATGACGGCGGCGGCCGTCAACGCCCTCGCCTGCGAGGTCGAGTGATGGAGGCCGGCGGCATCGATCCGGCGATCCTGGATCCAGCGGAGGCGCCGGCCGGCGTCACCACCGGCACGCTCTACGGCGTCGGCATGGGGCCGGGCGACCCCGAATACCTGACTCTTCGCGCCCTGCGGGTGCTGGAGCGGGCTCCCGTGCTGGTCCATTTCTGCAAGCGGGGGAAGCGGGGCAACGCCCGCACCATCGCGGACGCGGTGGTGCGCGACCCCGCCCGCGAGATGGCGCTGGCCTACCCCTACACGACCGAGCTGCACCCCGAGCATCCGGACTACGTGGCCGCGCTCGCCGGCTTCTACGACGATGCGGCCGGCCAGCTCGCCGACCATCTCGGCGCCGGCCGCGACGTGGCGATCCTGTCGGAGGGCGATCCCTTCTTCTACGGCTCGTTCATGCATCTCTGGCGCCGCCTGAAGGACCGCTTCCCGGTCGAGGTGGTGCCGGGCGTCACCGGCATGTCGGGCTGCTGGACGCGGGCCGGCACGCCGATCACCTGGGGCGACGACGTGCTCACCGTCCTGCCCGCCACCCTGCCGGCCGAGGCGCTCGCCGAACGCCTGCGCGGCACCGACGCGGCGGTGGTGATGAAGCTCGGCCGCCACCTGCCGAAGGTGCGCGCCGCGCTCGACGCCGCGGGGCTGCTCGCCCGCGCGGTCTACGTCGAGCGCGGCACCATGGCGGGCGAGCGCGTGGTGCCGCTCGCCGAGAAGGCCGACGACGAGGCACCCTACTTCTCGATGGTGCTTGTGCCCGGCGAGGGACGGCGCCCGTGAGCGGCAGCCTCACCGTCGTCGGCCTCGGTCCCGGAGACCCCTCGCTGCTGACCGAATCGGCCCGCCGCGCCCTCGACGCGGCCGAGGACCTGATCGGGTACATCCCCTACGTCGCGCGCGTGCCCGAGCGGCCGGGCCTCGTGCGGCACGCCAGCGACAACCGCGTCGAGGTGGACCGCGCCCGCCACGCGCTGGAACTCGCGGCCTCGGGGCGACGCGTCGCGGTGGTCTCCGGCGGCGATCCGGGCGTGTTCGCCATGGCGGCGGCCGTGTTCGAGGCGCTGGAGCAGGGCGAGCCGGCGTGGCGCGACCTCGCCATCACGGTCGAGCCCGGCATCACCGCGATGCTGGCGGCGGCTGCCCGCCTCGGCGCCCCGCTCGGGGGCGATTTCTGCGCGCTCTCGCTGTCCGACAACCTCAAGCCCTGGGACGTCATCACGGCGCGGTTGGAAGCCGTGCTGCGCGCCGACCTCGTGGTGGCGCTCTACAACCCGATCTCGCGCGCCCGGCCCTGGCAGCTCGGCGCGGCATTGGGGATCGCCGCGGAGATCCGGGCCGCCGATACCCCCGTCGTCTTCGCCCGCGCCGTGACCCGGCCGGACGAGGCTCTGCGGGTGATGACTCTGGCGGAGGCGCGCGACGCGCCCGCCGACATGGCGACGCTGGTCATCATCGGCGCCTCGGCGACGCGGCTGATCCCGCGGGCCGAGGGGCTGCCGTTCGTCTACACGCCGCGCAGCGTCGCGGCGCGATGACGACCCCGCGCGATCTTCCTCCCCCCTCTGCGGGGGAGGGTGGCACCCGAAGGGTGACGGGAGAGGGGCCTCCGCTTCAGGATGGGGCCGTGCCCTGCATGCAGGCCGCGCCGGTTCCTGAAGCTGGGGTCCCCTCTCCCCGCCTGCTTCGCAGGGTGCCCTCCCCCGCAGAGGGGGGAGGGATGGCGTCGCGCCTAGCCTTCCAGCCAGCGCAGGGCGCCGGCCGCGTCGTCCACGCAGGTCACCGCCGGCTTCTCGGGCCGCCGCACCATCACCACCGGCAGCCCGAGCGCCCGGGCCGCCGCGATCTTTCCGTAGGTCGCCGGGCCGCCGGCATTCTTGCTGACCAGAACCTCCACCCCCCGCTCCCGCATGAACGCGGCCTCCGCCTCCGCACCGAAGGGCCCGCGTGCCCGGATCTCGGTGAGGTGCGGCACCGGCAGCACCCCGTCGAGCGGCTCGATCGTGCGGACGAGGTAGGCGTGCTGCGGCGCGCGCGCGAAGGCGCCGGCCTCGTTGCGGCCCACCGTCACGAACACCGTGCGGGGCGTCGCGCCGATCGCGTCGGCGGCCTCCGGCACGCTCGCGACCTCGCGCCAGTCGTCGCCCGGCTCCCGCGCCCAGGCCGGGCGCCGTACTGCGAGAAGCCGCACGCCGGCGGCCTCGGCGGCGAGCGCGGCGCTGCGGCTGATCCGGGCGGCGAAGGGATGCGTCGCGTCGATCAGGCGCTCGACGCCCTCCGCCCGCAGATAGGCCGCCAGCCCCTCCGGTCCGCCGAAGCCGCCGACCCGCATCGGCAACGGCAGGGGTTTCGGATCGGCCGTGCGGCCGGCGAGCGAGAGCGTGCAGGCGAGGTCGCGGCGATGGCCGAGCGCCCGGGCGAGCGCGCTCGCCTCGGTCGTTCCGCCCAGGATGAGGATGCGCATGGCCGCCTTCTCGCCCGCGCCTGAGGCGCCGTCGAGCCCTTCGTCGAGCCCCTGGCTCGCCATCGTCGGCATCGGCGAGGACGGGCGCGCCGGGCTGAGCCCCGCCGCCGCCGCCGCGCTCGACGCCGCCGAGATGGTCTGGGGTGGGCGCCGCCACCTCGCGCTGGCCGGCCCGCTGCGGGCCGAGACCCGCGCCTGGCCGAGCCCGATCGATGCGGCCTACCCGGAGATCCTGGCGCGGCGCGGCCGCCCGACCTGCATCCTCGCCACCGGCGACCCGTTCCACTACGGAATCGGCGCCGAGATCGCCCGGCTGGTGCCGCCGGGTGAGTTCCGCGCCTACCCGCAGCCCTCGGCCTTCAGCCTCGCCTGCGCGCGGCTCGGCTGGTCGCTGCCGGACTGCGCCTGCCTGACGCTGCACGGCCGGGCGCTGCCGCTGATCCTGCCGCATCTGCAGCCCGGCGCGCGCCTGCTCGTCCTCTCCTGGGACGGCACCACCCCGGCCCGCGTCGCCGCCCTGCTCACCGAGCGCGGCTTCGGTCGCTCGCGGCTGATCGTGCTCGAGGCGATGGGCGGCCCGCGCGAGCGGGTGCGCGGGGCCACGGCCGAGCGGTTCGACCTCGCGGGGATCGACCCGCTCAACACGCTGGCGGTGGCGGTCGAGGCCGATCCCGGCGCGCGGGTCCTGGCGCTCAGCCCCGGCCTGCCCGACGCGCTGTTCGAGAACGACGGCCAGCTCACCAAGGCCGAGATCCGCGCCGTCACGCTCGCGGCTCTGGCCCCCCGCCGCGGCGGGCGGCTCTGGGACGTCGGCGGCGGCGCCGGCTCGGTCGCGATCGAGTGG
>NZ_LSIX01000521.1:0-628 GCF_001556475.1 Methylobacterium sp. CCH5-D2
GCTTTGCCGCGCTCGCCCATGCGGGCCAGCTCGACAAGCGCGGGCAGCCCTACATCCGCCACCTGGAGCGGGTCGCGAACCTCGCGCTCGTGCGGGCCGGGCACGCGCGCAGCGTGGACCGGCTCGAGATCGACCCGCAGACGGTGATGCAGGTCGCGCTGCTGCACGACGTCCTGGAGGACACGCCCCGCGAGGCCGCGGACCTGCGGGCGGCGGGGTTCTCCGAGGCGGTGGTCGCGGCGGTGCGCGTCCTGACCAAGCCCGCGCAGCGGATCCCCTACTCCGAGCGGATCGACGGCGTGATCGCGCGGGGCGACCTCGCGGCGATCCTGGTGAAGATGTCCGACAACGAGGACAACCTCGCCCCCGACCGGGCCCTGCCGGAGGCGGGCTTCCTGCGCGAGCGCTACGCCGCCTCCTTCGCCCGGCTGAAGACGGCGGCCGAGGCGCTCGGCTACACGGGCCGCTGAACCGCGTGGCGGGCCTGGACCGGATCCGCTTCGCGAAGTTCGTGAAGTGCCGCGCCCTGATGGAAGGCGGCGCGACCGCGGGCGAGCGTGCCGCGGGCGCCGCGGCCGCGGCCCGCATCGCCGCGGCCGCGGGCCTCAGCCTCGCCGAGGCGCTGCGG
>NZ_LSIX01000051.1:0-345 GCF_001556475.1 Methylobacterium sp. CCH5-D2
TCTGCTCGGACGCCGAGGTCGAGAGCGTGGTCGCCCACCTCAAGCGCCAGGGCCGGCCGGCCTACCTCGACGCCGTCACGGCCGACGACGCGCCGGAAGAAGCGCCCGCCAAGGGCTCCCGCGCCTCGAAGGCGGCGGCCCAGCCCGCCGAGGAGCGCGAGGAGGAGGCCCCGGTCTTCGACGTCGGCGCCTTCACGGCGGCGGTCGGGGCTGAGTCGGGCGACCTCTACGAGCAGGCAATCCAGGTGGTGCTGCGGGACCAGAAGGCCTCGACCAGCTACATCCAGCGCCGCCTGCAGATCGGCTACAACCGCGCCGCCTCGCTGATGGAGCGGATGGAGATCG
>NZ_LSIX01000522.1:0-639 GCF_001556475.1 Methylobacterium sp. CCH5-D2
GCGCTATACTCGGTTCGATGCCCGCCTCGTCCCGCCCGGTCCGCCGCCTCGATCCGATCCTCGTCGACCGCATCGCGGCAGGCGAGGTGGTGGAGCGCCCGGCCTCCGCCGTGAAGGAACTGGTCGAGAACGCGATCGATGCGGGCGCGCGGACGATCGAGGTGGCGATCGAGGGCGGCGGGCGCCGGCTGATCCGCGTGATCGACGACGGGGTCGGCATGGGGCCGGAGGATCTGGCGCTGGCGGTCGAGCGCCACGCCACCTCGAAGCTGCCGGACGGCGACCTCTTCCGCATCGACAGCCTGGGCTTCCGCGGGGAGGCGTTGCCCTCGATCGGCGCGGTCTCGCGGCTCACGCTGACCTCGCGCACGGACGGGGCCGCGCAGGGCGCGACGCTGACGGTCGATTCCGGCCGCAAGGGCGAGGTCCGCCCGGCCCCCGCCCAGCGCGGCACGCGGATCGAGGTCACCGAACTCTTCGCCGCGACCCCGGCGCGGCTCAAGTTCCTCAAGTCCGACCGGGCCGAGACGGCGGCCGTCGCCGAGATCGTGCGGCGTCTCGCGGTGGCCCAGCCGGGGATCCGCTTCACCCTGCGCAGCGAGGGCGGGACGCCTCTGGTCCTGCCGGCGGAGGAGGGGG
>NZ_LSIX01000523.1:0-8182 GCF_001556475.1 Methylobacterium sp. CCH5-D2
CTCACCCGGCTTTCTGCGAAAGCAGACCTCTCCCGCACGGGAGAGGGGACCCGCGACTCTTCCTGGTGTCGGACGGCGTGCCCGGCGCCCAGATGCGACGCCGCCGCGTCGGCGTGGAACTCGCGGTCCTCGCGGAACAGCCCGAGCAGGTGCTCCTCCAGCCCCATCATCAGCGGGTGGACCAGGGTGTCGAACAGGACGTTGGCGCCCTCGAAGCCCATCAGCGGCGCGTGCCGGGCCGGGTAGTCCTGCACGTGGGCGGGCGCCGAGATCACCGCGCAGGGGATGCCCAGCCGCTTGGCGACGTGGCGCTCCATCTGGGTGCCGAGCACGAGGTCGGGCGCCGCCGCCTGGATCGCCGCCTCGACGTCGAGGTAGTCGTCGGCGACGAGCGCCTCGATGCCGTGGAGGGCGGCCGCGGCCCGCACCTCGCGGGAGAACCCGCGCTCGTAGGTGCCGAGCCCGACGACCCGGAAGCCGATCTCCCGGGCGGCGACGCGGGCGAGCGCCACCGCGTGGGCGGCGTCGCCGAAGACGAAGACGCGCTTGTCGGTGAGGTAGGTCGAATCGACCGAGCGGGCGTACCAGGGCGACCGGGACTCCGGCGCGTCGAGCGCCGGGGCCGGATCGACATCCGCCAGCGCGGCCACCGCCGCGATGAAGTCCCGGGTGGCGCCGACGCCGATCGGCGGGATCTCGCAGAAGGGCTGGCCCAGCGCCTTCTCCAGGTACTGCGCCGCCGCCCGCCCGATCTCGGGGTAGAGCACCACGTTGAAGGCGGCGTCGCCCAAGCGCCCGAGGTCGCTGGGGCTCGCGCCCAGCGGCGCCACCACGTTCACACCGATGCCCAGCGTGTCGAGAAGGCGGCGCACCTCGACGAGGTCGTCGCGGTGGCGGAAGCCCAGCGCGGTCGGGCCCAGGATGTTGCAGAGGCGCCGATCCGCGGGTGCCTCGCGCCGCGCCCCCGCGAGCGCCCGCACCAGGCGGTAGAGGGTCTCGGAGGCGCCCCAGTTCTCCTTCTTCTGGTAGGCGGGCAGTTCCAGGCCGATCACCGGCACCGGCAGGCCGAGCGCCCGGGCGAGCCCGCCCGGATCGTCCTGGATCAGCTCCGCCGTGCAGGAGGCGCCGACGATGATCGCCTCCGGCCGGAAGCGCGCGTAGGCGTCCGAGACCGACTGCTTGAACAGGGCGGCGGTGTCGCGCCCGAGATCCTCGGCCCGGAAGGTGGTGTAGGTCACGGGCGGGCGGGCGTCGCGCCGCTCGATCATCGTGAACAGGAGGTCGGCGTAGGTGTCGCCCTGGGGCGCGTGCAGCACGTAGTGCAGGCCGCGCATCGCGGTGGCGACCCGCATCGCGCCGATATGGGGCGGTCCCTCGTAGGTCCAGAGCGTGAGCTGCATCTAGACCTCCAACAGCCCGCGCCGCCTCAAGGGGCGGGCGAAGAGTTCGGCGAGGTCGCCCGCCTGCTCGTAGCCCTGGACGGGGGTGAACAGGAGCTCGATCGACCACTTGGTGGCGAGCCCCTCCGCCTCGAGCGGGTTGGCGAGCCCCAGCCCGCACACCGTGAGGTCGGGCCGGGCCGCACGCGCCCGGTCCATCTGGTCGTCGAGGCTCTGGCCCTCGACCACGCGGGTGCCGGGGGGCAGGCCGGCGATCTCGTGGGCGAGGTGCCCGCGGTGCAGGTAGGGCGTGCCGACCTCGACGATCTCGGCGTCGAGCTCGGCCGCGAGGAAGCGGGCGAGCGGCACTTCGAGCTGGGAATCGGGGAAGAAGAACACGCGCTTGCCGGAGAGCCGCGCCCGGTGGGGGGCGAGCGCGGTCGCGGCCCGGCGCCGGCCCGGCGCGGTCGCGGCCTCGAAGCGGGCGGGATCGACCCCGAAGGCGTCGGCCGCCGCGCGCAGCCAGCCGGTGGTGCCCTCCGCGCCGAGCGGGAACGGGGCCGGCAGGTGGTGCAGGCCGCGCGCTTCGAGCGCCCGGGCGGTGCCCGCGAGGAAGGGCTGGGCCAGCAGGAAGGGCTGGCCGGGCGCGATCGCGGGCATCGTCCCGGCGCTGCGCCCCGGCAGGAAGCGGACCGGGATGCCGAGATCGGCGAAGAGGCGCGCGAACTGGTCCTCGACCACGTCGCCGAGCGCGCCCGCGACCAGCAGGCCGGCCTCGCCCGCCGGCGCCTCCGGCTCCGGAAGCGCCTCGGCCAACTCCGGCACCAGGGCGGCGAGGCAGGCGTCCTCGCCCTCCGTGAAGGTGGTCTCGATCCCCGAGCCCGAGTAGGAGAGCACCCGCACGGGCGCGAGGCGGCGCGAGAGCCGCAAGCTCGCCCGTGAGAGGTCGAGCTTGATCACTTCCGACGGGCAGGAGCCCACGAGGAAGAGGAGCCGGATGTCGGGCCGCCGGGCGACCAGTCGCTCGACCACCCGGTCGAGCTCGTCCTCGGCGTCGGCGAGGCCGGCCAGATCCCGCTCGTCGAGGATCGCGGTGGCGAAGCGGGGCTCGGCGAAGATCATCACGCCGGCCGCCGACTGGATCAGGTGCGCGCAGGTGCGCGAGCCGACCACGAGGAAGAAGGCGTCCTGGATCTTGCGGTGCAGCCAGACGATGCCGGTGAGCCCGCAGAACACCGCGCGCTGGCCGCGCTCGCGCGCGAGATCGATGCCGCAGCTCTCGGGGCGGACGGGCGCGTTCACGGCCGGCCTCCCGCGATCTGGAGCCGCGCCGCGCGCAGCTTCAGCAGGAACTGGCCCGCGTTGACCACGTAGGCGCCGTAGGCCGCGAGCGCGAGGAGCAGCAGCGGTTCGGGGGCGAGCACTCCGCCGACGAGCGCGGCGAGGTAGGCCGTGTGCAGCGCCAGCACCAGCATGCTCACCGCGTCCTCCCAGAAGAAGGCCGGGGCGAACAGGTAGCGCCCGAACACCGCCTTCTCCCAGATCGAGCCGGTGACCATGATGGCGTAGAGTACGCCCGTCTTGACCACGACCGAGAGGTTGGCGGCCCAGAGGCCCTCCCCCGTCGCGAGCGTGCGCAGCACCAGGGCGAGGCTCACCAGGAAGACCGCGAATTGCAGCGGGGCCAACACCCCCTGCACCAGCGTCCAGGGCGTGGCGTCCCGGCGCAGGCGCTCTTCCCGCGTGTAGAGCGGTCTCGTCGGCCGGCCTGGACCCATCGCGTCCACCCCTGTCCGCACCAGGCCTCCGGAAAGGCCCGAACGAGAGGGAGCCTAGGCCCGCGCTTCCGCAAGTGTCAAGTTGGCTTTACGTAATCACATCGTGACAGTGATGCGGCCTACAGGCGGCGACTTTTTTCAGTCTAGACCATTGCCAGACGGCCGGATCGGCGTATCGTCAGGCTTCGGCCGCTTCGTTCGGTCGCCAGTACAGACTCCCCCAGGGAGCACGCCATACGGAGGCCCGGCCCCCGGGCACCGTCCGCCGCCAGACCGGCCCCCGACGCCTTGTTCCGGAACGCCCGTCCGCCGGGCGGATCCCGCGGCTCATGACGATCGAGCCGCGGGTTGCCCGACGAGATGCCCCGGCCGGTCGCCCGAGAGGTCCGTTCGACGCGCGAGCAGGGAGGCCGCCGATGAGCGAGGCACGGTGTTTCCGCCGGCATCAAGCCCTCGGCGACCCGTTCGGCTGCGCCCTGCTGGAGGACGCCGCGCCGGACGATGCCGGGTTCTCCGAACACCGCGCGCGCTTCGACCGCCCGGGCGCGCTCGCCCGCCTCATCGAGGGCGAGATCCTGCCCCGCCTGATGCTGGTCCACGCCGAGCCCCCGCCCCCGCGGGCGGCGCGGCGTCCGAGCCAGGACGAGGTGGCCCGCTTCGCCGACCTGCTGCTCGCTCCGCCGCGGGCGGAGGGCGACGACCCCCGGCCCGCCGTGGACGCGCTGCTCGCCCGCGGGCTGCCCCTGGAGAGCCTGCTCGGCGACCTGCTCGCCCCGGCCGCGCGCCATCTCGGCGCGCTCTGGGAGGAGGATGCCTGCGACTTCCTGGCGGTCACGGTCGGGCTCGGGCGGCTCCAGGCCGTCGCCCGGACGCTCTGCGCCCGCCTCGAGACCGAGCCGCCGGCGCGGGGGCGCAGCGTGCTGCTCCTGCCCTGTCCCGGTGAGACGCACGTCTTCGGCCTCGCGCTCGTGGCGAGCGCCTTCCGCGAGGCCGGCTGGACGGTCGATACGGCGGAGGCGGACCGGGGCGCGGCGGTGCTGGCGCGCGATTTCCACGACGTCGTCGGCCTGACGCTGGCCTGCGACGTGAACGCGCCGGCGCTGGCGCCGGCGGTCGCCACCCTGCGGGCCGCCTCCTGCAACCGCGAGTTGAGGGTCCTGGTCGGGGGCGCCTACGTGGCGCGCCACCCCGAATGTGCCGTCGCCGCCGGGGCCGATGCCGGGCTGTGCGAGGCCGCGACCGCGCCGGCCCTTGCTGAATCCTTGCTTGAAATGCGGGCGCGAGCCTGTTGAAAGGACCCATCCGGCCCCTCAGACGTGGTGCCCATCAGACGTGGTGACCGTGAGCGCACCTGCCCGCCCTGCCCCGCGCGCGCCCGCCACGGCGCTGTCGCTCCCGGCCGGCCTCCTCGACGGCGAGGCGGCGGGGTTGATCGTCGCGGCGGGGAGCGACCTCTCCCTGGTGGTGGACGCGGACGGGGTGATCCGCGAGGCGGCCTCCGCGGGCGAGGATCCGGGGCCCGGCACCGTGGCGGCCTGGCGCGGGCGGCCCTTCAGCGACACCGTCACGGTCGAGAGCCGCCCGAAGGTCGAGGCCCTGCTGCGCGAGGCCCGGGCCGACGCGGTGACCCGCTGGCGGCAGGTCAACCATCCGAGCCCCGAGGGGCCGGACCTGCCGGTGCGCTACGCCGCCCTGCGGCCGAAGGCGGGCGGCCCGGTCATCCTGGTCGGGCGCAACCTGCGGGCGGTGTCGGCCCTGCAGCACCGGCTGGCGGACGCCCAGCAGGCGCTGGAGCGCGACTACGACCGCCTGCGCGCCGCCGAGACCCGCTACCGACTGCTGTTCCAGCTCTCGGGCGAGCCGGTGCTCGTCGTCGATGCGGGCACGCGCCGGATCACCGAGGCGAACCCGGCCGCCGCGCGCCTGTTCGGCCGCGCGCCGAAGCGCCTGGCCGGGCTCGACGCGGTCGACCTGTTCGAGGCCGGCAGCGCGCGGGCGGTCGAGACCCTGTTCGCCACCCTGCGGGTCTCCGGCGAGGCCCCCGAGGTCTCGGCCCGGCTCGCCCACGGGCGCGGGGCCGCCACGGTCTCGGCCTCGCTGTTCCGCGGCGAGAGCGCCACCAGCGTGCTCGTGCGCCTGAGCCTGCCGGCCGACGGCGAGGCGGCCCACGGGCTCGCCGCCCACGCGGCCGAGGTGCTGCGGGCCATGCCGGAGGGCTTCGTCGTCACCGATGCCGGGCGGCGGGTGCTCGCCGCCAACACCGCCTTCCTCGAACTCTCCCAGCTCGCCACCGAGGAGCAGGCCCGGGGCCAGCCCCTGGACGCCTGGCTCGGCCACGACGAGACCGAGGCGCAGGCGCTCTTCGCGACCCTGCGCGACCACGGCTCGGTGCGCCGCTTCAGCACGGTGCTGCGCGGCCAGTACGGCTCGGTGGAGGATGTCGAGGTGGCCGCCGTCGCGGTGCCGGGCCAGGGCTGCCTCGGCTTCTCGTTCCGGTCGGGGCCGCGCCGGTCGGCGCCGCCCGCCGGCACCACCCTGCCCCGCTCCGTCGAGCAGATGACCGAGCTCGTCGGCCGCGTCTCGATGAAGACCCTGGTGCGCGAGACCACCGACCTGATCGAGAAGCTCTGCATCGAGGCGGCGCTCCGCATCACCCGCGACAACCGCGCCTCGGCCGCCGAGATGCTCGGCCTCAGCCGCCAGGGTCTCTACGCCAAGATGCGCCGCTACGGCATCGGCGATCTCGACGGGCCGGACGAGGCTTAGGAGCGGCTTCGGGGCGGCTTCGGGGCGGCTTGAATCTCCCTGATCGCACCTTCCCTGCCCCGCACAGGGGGACAGGAGGGTCTTGCGGACCGGTCGCCCGCCTCGGCCCCCGCAGCGCCCTGAATACGGAATACATCCTCCGGCGGCCGCTCTAATCCTGAAGTATTCGTGCGGTGCAGCACGACGAGCCGCGGCGCGTACTCGCCCCGAGGTGTAAATTTGACTTGACACATCCGCGCCCCCGAACCTAGCCTCCTCCCATGGCCACGCCAGCCCCGAGCGCAGTCGTCGAGCTTCTCAAGCCGCTCACGTGGTTCGCCCCGATGTGGGCGTTCGCCTGCGGCGTGGTCTCGTCGGGCATCCCCGCCTCCGGGCAGTGGCCGGTGATCGCCGCGGGCGTGCTGCTCGCAGGGCCCCTCGTCTGCGCCACCAGCCAGGCCGCCAACGACTGGTTCGACCGCGAGGTCGACGCCATCAACGAGCCCGGCCGGCCGATCCCCTCGGGGCGCATCCCGGGCCGCTGGGGCCTCGGGCTCGCCGCCGCCTGGACGGCGCTCTCGCTGGCGGTCGCGGCCGCGCTCGGCCCCTGGATCCTGGCGGCGGCCGTGTTCGGGCTGATCCTGGCCTGGATCTACTCGGCGCCCCCCGTGCGGCTGAAGCGCAACGGCTGGTGGGGCAACGCCGCCGTGGCGCTCTGCTACGAGGGCCTGCCCTGGTTCACCGGCGCCGCCGTGATGGCCGCTGCGCTGCCCGACCGGCGCGTGCTGGCGCTGGCGCTCCTCTACTCGGTGGGCGCCCACGGCATCATGACGCTCAACGACTTCAAGTCGGTCGAGGGCGACCGGCGCACCGGCATCGCCTCGCTGCCCGTGCAACTCGGGCCGGCGCGTGCCGCCCGCCTCGCCTGCTGGGTGATGGCGCTGCCGCAAGGGGCGGTGATCGCGCTGCTGGCCGCCTGGGACCGGCCCTGGCACGCCGCCCTGGTGGCGGCCCTGCTGGCGGGCCAGGCCGCCCTGATGGCACGCTTCCTCGCCGATCCGCGCGGGCGGGCCGCGTGGTACAACGGCACCGGCACCACCCTCTACGTGCTCGGCATGCTGGCCGCGGCGCTCGCGCTGCGCCCCCTCCTGCAGGGGGCCGCGTGATGGCCTCCGGGTTCAGCTGGGCCCAGATCGCCCGCCTCGGCCTCGTCCAGACCGCGCTCGGCGCCGTCGTGGTGCTGATCACCTCGACGATCAACCGGGTGATGGTGGTGGAGCTGGCGCTGCCCGCCCTGGTGCCGGGGGGGCTGCTGGGCCTGCACTACGCGGTGCAGACCTTGCGCCCGCGCTGGGGCTACGGCTCCGACCGGCACGGGCGGCGCACGCCCTGGATCGTCGGCGGCATGGCCGCTTTGTGTCTGGGCGGCTTCGGCACCGCCTGCGCCACCGCGCTCGCCGCGCACCACCTCGCGGCGGGGCTCGCGCTCGCCGTCCTCGCCTTCCTCACGGTCGGCATGGGGGCGGGGGCCGCCGGCACCTCGCTCCTCGTGCTCCTGTCGGGCGGCGTCGCCGAGGGGCGGCGCGGGGCGGCTGCCACGATCGTCTGGGTGATGATGATTGCGGGCTTCGCGGTGACCGCCCCCCTCGCCGGGCACTTCCTCGACCCGTTCTCGGGCGCCCGGCTGATGGCGGTCTCCGGCACGGTCTCGGTCCTGGCCTTCGCGGTCGCCTGCCTCGCGGTCGCGGGCGTCGAGGGGCGGGGCGCGGCGCCGGCCGCCGCCGTCCAGAAGGCGCCCTTCGGCGCCGTGCTCGCCCGGGTGCTGGCCGAGCCGGACGCGCGCCGCTTCACGCTGTTCATCTTCGTCTCGATGCTGGCCTACAGCGCCCAGGAACTGATCCTGGAACCCTATGCCGGCCTCGCCTTCGCGATGACGCCGGGGGCCACCACCAAGCTCTCCGGGCTCCAGCACGGCGGCGTGCTCGCCGGGATGCTCGGCGTGGCCGCGGTCACCGCCGGGATCGGCGGACCGGTCTTCGGCTCGCTCCGGCTCTGGACCGTGGCGGGCTGCCTCGGCTCGGGGCTGGCGCTCCTGGCGATCGCCGCGGCGGCCTCGGCCGGGCCGGGTTTCCCCCTGCGCGCCGCGGTCTTCGCGCTGGGCTTGGCCAACGGCGTCTACGCGGTCGCGGCCATCGGCACGATGATGGGGCTCGCAGGGACGGGCGACCCGGCCGAGCGCGGCACCCGCATGGGCGTCTGGGGCGCCGCGCAGGGCGTGGC
>NZ_LSIX01000524.1:0-762 GCF_001556475.1 Methylobacterium sp. CCH5-D2
CGCCCCCGCCGCTTGCGGTGCACCCGCGAACCGTGACACTGGGCCGATGACCCAGCCCTCGCCCTGGCTCGGCCCCGGGCCGCTCCTCCTCGCCTCCACGAGCCAGACCCGCCGCGCCCTGCTGGAGGGCGCGGGGCTGCCCGTCGAGACCGAGGCACCGGAGGTGGACGAGCGCGCGGTCGAGGCCGCGAGCGCCGGCCTGCCGCCCGCCGACCTCGCCCGCAGGCTCGCCGAGGCCAAAGTGCTGGCGGTGGCCCGCCGCCGTCCGGACCGGCTCGTGCTCGGCGCCGACCAGGTTCTGGCCCTGGACGGGACCGTCTTCCACAAGCCCGCCGACGCGGCGGCCGCCCGCGACCAGATCGCCCGGCTCGCGGGCCGGACCCACCAACTCCACGCCGCCTTCGCGCTGGCGCACGGGGGCGCGCTCGTTGCAGCCGGCGTCGAGACGGCGAGCCTCACGGTCCGCCCCCTCGATGAGCGCCAGATCGCGGCCTATGTGGCCTGTGCCGGCGAGGCCCGGGTGTGCGCGAGCGTCGGCGGCTACCAGCTCGAAGGGCTCGGCATCCACCTGTTCGAGGCGGTGGCGGGCGAGCACAGCACGATCCTCGGCCTGCCGCTGCTGCCGCTGCTGGCGCATCTGCGCGCCGACGGCTGGCTGCGCTTCTGAGGAGCGGCCCGCTTGCACGATCACCACGATCACGGCGCGCACGACCACGCGGATCACGGCGCCGGCCACGAGGCGCCCGCCCGCCGGCACAGCCA
>NZ_LSIX01000525.1:0-2999 GCF_001556475.1 Methylobacterium sp. CCH5-D2
GAAGTAGACCTTGACCTCGTCGGCGAAGACCGCCGTGACCTGGGAGAAGTCGTTACGCGAACGCAAACGGATGTATTCCGAACCCTTGATGCCGGCGAGCGTGGTCTCGACCGGTCAGGTCACCTGCTTCTCGATATCGAAGGGCGAGAGCGTGGGCGCGACGGTGTTGAACAGCACCTGGTTGCTGTTGATATCGGGCACGAAGTCGAGCCAGCCCTGTCGAACGGGGAAGGCGAGGATACGGGAGATCAGGTCCGGTCGCCCTCAGTCGTCGCCCGCTTCGGATTTGCGGAGCTCGGCCTTGAGGATGAAGGAGTTGGCAACCGCGATGGTGGCGCCCGACTTCAGTCCGGAGACGACCTCGTAGGAATCGTCGTCCGAGCGTCCGAGCTCGACCTCCCGCTTCTCGAAGCCCTCCTCAGTGCGCACGAAAACGACGCGCTCGCCCCCGACCGTCTGCAGGGCGGCCTTCGGGACGTGCACCTCGACCGCGTCGTTCGCGATCTCCACCCCGGCAGTGACGAAGGCGCCGGGGCGCCATGCAAGGTCAGGGTTCGGCAGGGCGACGATGACCCGCGCCGAGCGGGTGTCCGGGTTCAAGAACGGGCTGACGAAGACGACCTTGCCGTCGGCATGGCGGCCGCCGGCCTCATGGGCATGGGTGACAGCTACGGGTGCGCCCTCCCGAACCATGGCGAGCTCGTGTGTCGGCACCGACAGCTCGATCCATACGGTCGAGAGGTCGGCGACGGTGTAGATGTCGGCGGGGTCGCCCTTGCCGCCGACCGTCGTCCCGACCTCGACCTTGCGCTCGACGACCCGGCCGGCGAGCGACGAGCGGAGCTCGTACCGGCGCAGGGTGGATTGGTTCAGGGTGGCACCTTCTCGTTTCTGTGCGGCTGCGACATCGGTCGCGCTCAGCCCGAGGGCGGACAGCTTCTGGCTGGCGAGGTCGACGCGCAAGGTGGCTTCCGTGTAGGTTGCCCTGGTCCGCAGGTAGACCTGCTCCGACGAGATGCGCTTGTCCCAGAGCGCCTGCTGCCGGTCGAAGTTGGTCTTCTCCAGCTCGGCGCGTACCGAGGCGATGAGGTACTCGCTCTTGGCGTCGGCGACGTCACGGCTTTCGAGGACGGCGACGATCTCGTCCTTGGCAACCCGGTCGCCGAGGCGCTTGCGCATCTCCGTGACGGTACCCACGACCCGGGCCGGGACGCGCGCGATCCGGTCGGTGTCGGGGGTGATGGCGCCGGGTACCAGGAGGTGCCGGGCGAGCGTGCCGCCCTCGACTTTCACGACCGAGATGTTGAGCGCCGCCACCTCCTCGGGTCCCATCCGGATTGCGCCCTTCTCGGGGTGCTCCTCGCCCGGCTCGTACCCGTGCTTCCCGATCTCGTGGCCGTTCGTGGCCTTGGGGGTTCCCGGCTTCTTGACGTCGTCATCTCCGTCGGGCGGCGTCCCAGCCTTCGAGGGTTCGTGGTTGGCGGTGATGGGTGGCACGGTGATGGTGAACAGGTCTTTCGGCAGCCCGGCGGCGGCCAGATTGTCCCTGACGAAGCGGGCGACGGCGGGGACGGCTGCGCCTATGGCGATGCCGGTGGCCAGGAGGACCGCGAACAGGAGGAGGCGCATGGGGGCCGCTCGACAAGGACGCCGGACGGCCTGCTTGGGCGGTCACGGTCGTTCCCGTTGGATCAGGTGATGGACGAACCGGCGCCGAGATGTGGGCCGGGCGAACGCGCTCTTGGGAGCGCGGCGTCACCTTACGCGCGGGGCGGTCTCGCCAGTCGGTCGGGAGTGACGGAGGTCGGAACCTCGGCCACCCAGGAAAAGCCCAGGCCGGCGAACTCCGTCGACGGCGTGACGTGGGAGGAGACTTGGAGAGGGGCCACCTGATGGCAGCCACAAAGGAGGCGGCAGGCCAAACCCGGATTGCCGGCCTCGGTGGGCATGGGCGTGACTAGCGTCCCCACACCGATTGCGTTTTGGTAGCGGCCGCCATGATCAGCAAGATCGTCGCCGGAGCCCGCAACGGTCGAAACGATGAACATGGCCAGGGCAAGCAAGAGCGCGCGGGCACCGAATGCGCACCACTCCTGCAACACGGCACAACGCCTATGCCAACCGCCGACACCCATCGAGGTTCTTATGCGCGATTTTGGTTTGTTCGCACAAGAACAACCATCACGCCCCGACCCTCCCAAATCGGGAAGCCCCACTACCCGCGGCACGTCATCAAAGAAAGCGCGTCCTGTTCCGTTACAAGATCGGATGCGGCGGCTGCACCAAGCCCATCACCTGCACCATCCAAGCCATCGAGCCGTGCGCTCAAGTCGGGATCAATTTGCGGGCCGATCTCGTGTCCGTGGCCGCGGATCCGGCTGAGCCGCTGCTCGCGGCAGCTTGAAATGCCGCAGCGGCAACCAAACCTTCATCCCCCCATTTTCGTTTCACATGCGGACATGGTCCCGCCACCGAAATCGGTGTAAGCCAGACCTCATAAGCCTCGACCGGCAAATCATGCGCCTGACGGCGGTGGTGATCCTCGCGATCATCGCCTACGTCGCGCCGTCTGCCGTCCAAGCCCACGACGGCCATGCCCACCACGGTCGTCATCAATCAACGACTCAGGCGAACGCAGCGCCTCCCGTCGCGACGAGGCCGATTACCCTCCCGTCCCGCATCGTCGGTGGCCCTGCCGAAACCCGGCTTGCGCTCGACGGACAATCCCCGGCAGCCGAGCCGCTGTCTTCGCTGCAGGCTGACGATGCCGGTGGGAGATGCTGCCCTGTCGGCTGCAGGGGCTCATGCTGCGGGACGATGGTATGCTGCCCGTCCGGCGTCGTCGCCGGCGCCGCGTCGCTTTCCAGGCCCCTGTCTGGGAACGTCGTGCTGATCCCGCACGACGTCGATGCCCGTTCAGGCGTCGACCCCGAGGCCCTGCCCGAGCCCCCACGAACCCTCGCGTGAAGTAGGGCGCGCCTGAGGCGCGCGACGCCCGG
>NZ_LSIX01000526.1:0-4276 GCF_001556475.1 Methylobacterium sp. CCH5-D2
GGCGGGCCCCGCCGCGGCCCGGGCGGCCCCCGCCCGCCGGGTGCTTCTCGCCGAGGACAACCCGATCAACGCGCTGCTCGCCACGCGCGCGCTCGAACGGCTCGGCGCCGAGGTGGTGCACGCCGCCGACGGGCTGGAGGCGCTCGCCCGGCTCGACGATGCGGGGCCCTTCGATCTCGCCCTCATCGACGTGCGCATGCCCGGCCTCGACGGCCACGAGACCGCCCGGCGCATCCGCGCGGCCGAGGCCGCCTCGGGCGCGCGCTCGGGCGGGCGCCTGCACCTCGTCGCGCTCACCGCCAATGTCGGCCGGGAGGACGAGCGGGCGGCGCTCGCGGCGGGTTTCGACGGCTTCCTGGCCAAGCCCCTGAACCTCAGGGCGCTGCCGGCGCTCCTCGAGCGGGCGGCGTAGGCGGCGGGGCCCTCCGCCGCGGGTTGGATCGGGCGATCCGGGGCCCGATCGGCCCGACCGGCGCGGGGCCGCTTCCGGCCGCAGGAATCCCGTCCGACCGCGCCTCGGGCACCGCTGCGGGTCCCGCGGCCGGGCGGCCCCGGCCGCCGGGATCGGCCCGGGTCACCGCAGCAGACGCTCCATCGCGGCGATGCCATCCATCCGCGCCCTCTGCTCCGTGCGGAAAGAGCGCTCGCCACGCTGGAAGGGACGGCCGTCCCGACAGATCAGCCACATGTACCATCCGGTCGGGCGAAAGGCCGCCGAGACCGTCAGGGTGAAGAGGCCGTGATCCGTGTTGTGAGAGATCTCCCGCATCGTGCGCTGCACCCGGATCCGTCAGGAAGGTGGGCGGAGCGGGCTCAGCCCGCCGAACCAGGGCACCTCCTCAGGCAACGGAGGCGATCCGTTTCTCCACCCGGCGCACCTGCGCCGGATACCAGCGATCGCCGCGCGCGCTCGGCACGCCCAGCTCGTTCAAGGCGTGCGCCACCTGTTCGAACGTGGCGGCTCCCGCGGCGCGGATCTCCGCCAGGACCGGGGCGACGCTCAGGGCACGCTCCATCGTCCGAGGTTTGCAGATCGGAGCCGGCAGGACGCGTCGGTCGCCCGGTTTCTCGCCTGCCCGGCGCTGCCGCTCGCCGAGGCGAACGAGGAAGTCCCGCCTGCGCGCGGCGCGGTCCTTGTCCGCGACGGGCGCCGCATGGGCGGCGAGGGCCGCCAGGATCCCGATCGTGCCCTCGTTCGCCTCGGGCATGCTGGTCACGGCAAGGCGCACGCCGAGGCGCGCGAGGTCGCGGCGCAGGGTCGTGAGGAAGGCTTGATCCCGCGCCAGCCGGACCAGCCCGGCCACGAGCAGCACGGCGCCGTGCTGCCGGCACAGGGCAAGGGCATCGTCCAGCACCGCGCTCGGGCCGGGGGCATCCCCGCGGCGGATCTCGCGCATCTCCGCGATCAGGTGGCCGCCGCATTCCGACAGATGGGCGGCGACGGCCGCGCGCTGGGCGGCCAGCGCGGCCCTGGGACTCGTCTGCTCGCTGGCCTCGACGGAGAGGTAGGAGACGAAGTTCAGCTGAAGCATACCTGCTGCATCACAGTGCGGATCGACCGGGCTCACGGCCACGTGCCGGGCATGGCCTACGCGCCAAGCCCGCAATTTTCGTACTCTACGACAATTGCGGGACGCTCAATATGAAGCAACATTCCTATTGGGACGCCGTCCGGGCGCCCCTCGATGTGGCGGGACGTCGAGACTCCGCGCCGCTGCTCCCGACGTTTCCGGCTTGGTCTGCGTCCCGGTCTGCGTCCCGGTCTGCGTCCCGGATGCGCTCGACGGCGCCCAGCCGCGGAGCAACCGCTTTCCACCCCGAAGCGACGGTGGCTGCCGGCCGACGAAGGGCCGCCGTCGGGATGCTCCGACGGCTCTCCGCGCGGCCGGCACGGGCCGCAGCGCAGTCAGCGGCGGATCAGGATCACGCCGCCGACGAGCAGGGCCGCGCCGACGAGGCGCGTCGGGTCGATCGGCTGCCGGGCGAGGCCCATCCAGCCGAAATGATCGAAGGCGAGCGAGGCGAGCATCTGTCCGGCGACGAGGAGCGCGATGAAGGTCGCCGCTCCGATCTGCGGCACGAGCAGGACCGCCAGCCCGATGAAGAGCGCGCCGAACAGGCCGCCGCTCCAGGCCCACCAGGGCAGGCGCGCCGCGAGGCTCGCCGCGGGAGCCGGATCCCCGAGCGCGAGGGCGAACAGCCCCATGCAGGCGAGGCCGACCGCGTAGCTGACGACGCCGGCCCAGGCGACGGAGTCGAGGGCGACGCGCAGGTTCGTGTTCAGCGCCTGCTGAACCACGATGCTGACGCCGGCCGCGACGGCGAGGGCGTAGGAGAGCAGGAGTGCGGGCATCGGGGCCTGGTCGTCCGGTTGGGCGCCGTCCGGGGGGCGCCGCGAGGGTCCTTGACAACCACCGCGCGGCCATGCCGTCAAATGCCCGATCTCCGTGTTTCCATGCAGATCGGGCATGATGAACCCGGCCCATATCGACCTCTTCCGCGCGGTCCTGCGCTACGGCGGGATGAGCCGGGCCGCGGCCGCGCTCGGGATCGGCCAGCCCCATGTGAGCCGCGCGGTCGCCCAGCTCGAGGCTGATCTCGGCTTCCCGCTCTTCCTGCGCGGGCACGGCAGCGCGCTGCCGACCCGGGAGGGCGAGGCCTTCGCCCGCGAGGTGGAGCGGAGCTGGGCCGGGCTCGACCATCTCCGGGACGCCGCGCGGCAGATCCGCGAGACCGGCACCGGGCCGCTGCGCGTCGCCTGCCAGCCCGCGCTCGCCGGAGGCCTGCTGCCGCGCGCCGTCCGGCGCCTCTGTGCGGAGAGTCCCGGCGCCCGCGTCGCGGTCCACGTCCCGAGCCCGGACACGATCTGGTCCTGGGTCGCCTCCGGCCGGTGCGATCTCGGCCTTGCCCGGCCCCGCGCGGGCATCGCCGGCGTGACCGCCGAGCCCTTCCTGGCCGTCGATGCGGTCTGCGTCCTGCCGCGGCGGCACACGCTCGCCGGCCGGCGGACGATTACCGTGCAGGACCTTGCGGGCGAGCCCCTGATCGCGGGGGCGGCCGGCGCCTTCCAGCAGGCGGTCGAGGAGCGGTTCGCGCGGGCGGGCCTCGCGCCGCGCTTCGTCCACACGGCCCAGTACACGCTGGCGCGCTGCGGTCTCGTGGCCGAGGGGCTCGGCCTCGCCGTGGTCGATCCTCTGGCGGCCCGGGCGCTCGGCGGGTTGCCGGTCGTGCTGCGCCCGTTCGGCCCGGCCCTCTCCATCGTCACGATGCTGCTGCGCCCCGCGGGACGACCGCCGGAGCGGCTCGCCGAGCGCCTTGTCGCCCTGCTGGAGGCCGAGCGGGACGCGCCCGGCACGCGGGCGTGACGACGCCCCGCACGACGCGCGTTGACAGGAGCGTGGCGCCCGGCGAACAGGACCGCATGGCACAGTCGACCGCACAGACCATGCAGCCGGATTCGGGCCGCGACCGTGGCGCGCTCGCGGCCTGGGGCATCGTCGGGCTCACCGTGGCGACGGTGCTGCTCGGGGCCCTGCTGCCGGCCGCCCGGCCGGAGCCCTCGGTCTCGCCCGCCGACGACGCGACCTGCCTCGAATGGGGTGACGGCTGCCGGGTCTGCCAGCGCTTGGCCGACGGCCCGGCCTGCTCGCTGCCCGGCATCGCCTGCACGCCCGGCGCGATGCGCTGCCAGCGCCGCGAGGGGTGAGCGCGCCGGCCCATCTTCGCTTCGCGCCGAGCCCGAACGGGCGCCTGCACCGCGGCCACGCCTACTCGGCGCTGCTCAACGCCGCGATCGCCCGGCAGCTCGGCGGCCGCCTCTCGCTCCGGATCGAGGACATCGACCCCGTGCGCTCGCGGCCCGAGCTGGCTGCGGCGATCGTCGCGGATCTGGCCTGGCTCGGCGTGCCCTGGTCCGGCCCGGTCCGCCGGCAATCCGAGCACATGGCGGACTACGCCGCAGCGCGCGACGGGCTCGCGGCGGCCGGCCTCCTCTACCCGTGCTTCTGCTCGCGCGGCGAGATCCGCGAGCGGGCGGCGGCCCGGGCCGACGCGCCGCGCGATCCCGACGGCGCCCCGCTCTATCCGGGCACCTGCCGCGGCCTCGATCCGGCGGCGGCCCGGGCGCGCGTCGCCGCGGGCGCGGCCCATACCTGGCGCATCGACATGGGCCGGGCGCTGCGCCGTGCCCCCGGCCCCCACGGCTACGCGGCCTTCGACCCCGGCAGCGCGGAGCGCCGGGTCGGCGCCGACCCGGCGCGCTGGGGCGACGCGGTGA
>NZ_LSIX01000527.1:0-3288 GCF_001556475.1 Methylobacterium sp. CCH5-D2
GCCAGACCGTTCGAACCTCATCTATGTCGTGGACGACGACCCGGCGGTCCTGCACTCCACCCGCTTCCTGCTGGAGGGCGAGGGGCATCGCGTCGAGACCTTCTCCGGCGGCCCCGAGCTGCTGGCGGCCTTCCCCGGCCCCAGCCCCGCCTGCGTGCTCCTCGACCACGTGTTGGAGGGCATGGACGGCCTGGAGGTCGTCACCCGCCTGCGGGGCCTCGATGCCGGTGTCCCGGTTGTCCTGATCACCGGGCATCCGGACCCCGGCATCCGGACCCGCGCCCACTCGGCCGGCGTCCCCCTCGTGGAGAAGCCCTTCGCCCTGGAGGCGCTGCTGAGCCTGCTCGTGGCCGGCGCTGCCGGCAGGGCTTCGGCCGGGCCGACCTGAGGCGCCGCGGGCGCCGAACCGTCTTCGCAGCGCGACCCGGCGGCAGGTCAGTCGATGCGCGAATGCTGGATCGCGATCTCCGCAGCGGGGACGAGGGCGGCGGGTCGATCCATGCGGAACGCCAGGGACGCCCCGAGCAGGTTCGCCAGACCGATCAGCGCCAGGACCAGGACGACGGCGATCTCGTCCGCCCGCTCGCGCTGGGCGTGGATGATCACGCAGCCGGCCGTGAAGGCGCCCGCCAGGACGAGACTCGTCACGTTCGGATACATGGGTCCTCCCGCGGTGACGGTGCCGCCCCGGGACGCCGCACGGAGCCGGGCGGCACGCTTCAGGCCCCTCGCAGCCGATCGATGCGCGCGGCGTTCGGGCAGAAGGCCGGATAGGTGGCCGCAGCCGTTCCGGCCCGGATCGCGTCCTCGCAGCGCCGGCGCTCGGCGCAAGCTGAGCAGGCGGCTTCGAGATCCCGCATGGTCGCCGGATCGCGCCGCCGGACGGCGTCGGGGTCGAGATGGAGGCTGCGCATCAACGCCTCGATGCCCTGGATCCTCGCGGCCGACAGGGATCCCCCCGCGCCGGCCTCCAGCAACGTCTCCCGCATCTCCTCGTCGGCGTCCCCGAGTTCCCGTGCCGCCTTCAGCAGACAGCACCACGCGTCCATGGCGGGGAGGACGCCGAAGGGGTCGAGCAGGTCGGGATCGTCGGCTGGTACGGGCATGGAGGTCTCCGACGCGGCGTCGAAGGGGTACACGCCGCACCGGCGCCCTCCTTGATCCAGCGCAAACCCGCCCCGGACCACGGGGCCGACCGGGCGCGTCATGGGCGCGGCCGCGCGCGTCATGGGCGCTCCACGGCGGCGATCCGGATCCGTTCGAGCGCGGCGCGAAGCTGCCGGTCCCGCGCCGGATCCAGATCGAGATCCGGCACGACGCCGCCGCGCAGCCCGTCCTCGCGGGTCGGGCGCGATGAGCCGGGCCGGGCCGGGCCGGGCTCCCGCCCGCGCGGGCCGGCCGCCGCCTCGGCGGCGACCACGTGGTCGGGCTCGATGCCATGCCCCTCGATCCGCCGGCCGGACGGCCTCACGGCCCAGGCCGTCGTGATGTGTAATCCGCGTCCGCCGGGATGCGCGAAGGTCGATTGCACGGCGCCCTTCCCGTAGGTGCGCGTCCCGACGACGGTGGCGCGCTGATGGTCCTGAAGCGCGCCCGCGACGATCTCGGCGGCGGAGGCGGTCTCGCGATCGACGAGCACCACCATCGGGAGGCCGCCGATCAGGTCGCCCGCCGGCCCGTCCAGGGCGAACCGCTCGACCGATCCGGGACCGCGTCCGACGAGGCGCACGATCTCGCCCCGCCCGAGGAAGGCTCCGGCGACGGCCGCGGCCTGGACGACGAGGCCGCCCGGGTTTCCGCGCAGGTCCAGGACGAAGCCGGTGAGGCGGTCGCGCCCGATCTCGGCCTTGAGACGCGCGATCGCCGTGAGCAGGCGCCCGCCCGTGCGGTCGTCGAAATGATCGAGCGCGATGTAGGCGACCGTATCGAGGGCAAGGATGCGGACGGGGTGGAGCGGCAGCCACGCCCGCGTCAGGGTGACCTCGGCGGCGGTGGCCTCGCCCGGGCGGGCGACCCGCAGGCGAACGCGCGACCCGGGCTCGCCGCGGAGGCGCCCGACGACCTCAGCGGCGCCGAGTCGCCGGACGGGGCTGCCGTCGATCCGCTCGATGACGGTGCCGGCCGTGAGGCCGGCGGTCGCCGCGGGCGTGCCGGGGACCGTGCGCTCGATTCTGCCCTCCGCCCCGATCTCGACCCCGATCCCGGAATAGCCTCCGACATTCTGCTCGCCCAGGCGGGAGAGCTCGTCCGCGGTCAGGTAGCGCGCGTAGGGGTCCAGGGCGGCGACCATTCCGGAGAGCGCCGCCTCGACGAGGCGATCCGGGCCGCGCCGGTCCGCGGCCCGCGACAGCACGGCGTGCAGCGCGTCTCCGAAGATCGCGGCCTCCCGATAGGGCGTGTCGGCGCGCGGCGGCCGGGCGCCGACGCCCTGCGCGACCGCGACCGCCAGGTGGGCGCCGGCAGCACCGGCGACCATGGCGGCCGCGAAGAGCGCCAGCCCCCCCGCGCGGCCGGCCGGCGTCCGGCCCGCCGCGGGCCTGTCTCGGATCGATCGCGGCATGCTCCGGGCCCGCACTTCTGGCACGGGCGCAGGACTCGCCCCGGACCCGGCCCGCCGCCTTGAGCTGGGTCAATGTCGGTACGTCCCGGCGGGCGCAGCCTCGATGTCGAGAGCCGGCGCGGAACGGCTCCTGCGGAGAGGCGCCATGACCCGGGACCGATCACCCGCGCTCGCCGACATCCACGACGTGCAGGTCGTCGTCGTCGAGGAAGAGCGGGGCGGTACATCCCCGGCCGCGATCGGCTTCGGGCTGACGCTCGCGAAAGCGGCGGGGGCCCACCTGACGATCCAGTCCGCCGCGCGTCGCCTGACCTTCGACAACCCATGGGGCGGCGGCTTCGACGACGGCGCCGTTGAGGCCGGGAACAGGCGCCTCGACGCGCTGGCCCGCGCCACCGCCGTGCGCGCCGCGGGCGACGCGGCCCAGGCGGGCGTGGTCTGCACGACCGAGGCGCCAAGCGTCAGCTTCCCGGAAATCCTTGCCCGGCTCATCGCCCGTGCGCCTCTCTACGACCTCACGGTCCTGGATGCCGACCCGTCCGCGTTCGACACGCACCGGATGCTGATCGAGGGCGCCATCCTCGAGAGCGGGCGCCCGGTGATCGTGGTGCCGCCGGCCCACACGGCCTTCGCGGCCCGGCGCATCCTGCTGGCCTGGGACGGCAGCGCCCAGGCCGCGCGCGCCGCCAACGACGCCCTGCCCTTCCTGCGCGCCGCCGAGGCCGTCG
>NZ_LSIX01000528.1:0-228 GCF_001556475.1 Methylobacterium sp. CCH5-D2
CCTCGCCGGCGCGCGCCGCCTCGATGGTGGCGTTGAGCGCGAGCAGGTTGGTCTGCCCGGCGATCTGCGAGATCAGCGCCACCACGTCGCCGATGCGCGCGGTCGCGCTGCTCAGCTCCTGCACCAGGGTGGAGGTCTGCTCCGCCTCGCCGACCGCGGTGCCCGCGAGTCCCGCCGAGCCGTCGACCTGCCGGCCGATCTCGGCCACCGAGGCGCCGAGTTCCTCGG
>NZ_LSIX01000529.1:0-12143 GCF_001556475.1 Methylobacterium sp. CCH5-D2
CGTCCGCCGCGAAGCTCGGGCCGGAGAGCACCGCGACCGGCGTGCCGGCGGGCAGCATCTCGGCCGCGACCGCGCTCATGAAGGCGTCCGTGCCGCGCTCGATGCCCTTCGCGCAGAGCACGACCGGCGCGCCCGGTCGCAGATCGGGACCGAGCCGCACGAGCACCGCGCGCGCGGTCTGGGCCGGGGTGACGAGGAGCACCGTGCCGGCCTCGCGCAGGGCGGTCGCGTCCGCGGTCGCCCGGATGCCGGGATGGAGCGGCACGCCCGGCAGGTAGCGGGCGTTCTCGCGGGTCTCCTCGATCCGCGCGGCGGCCTCCGGGTCGCGCAGCCACAGCGTCACGGAATGGCGGCCCGCGACCGCGTTGGCGAGCGCCGTTCCCCAGGCCCCGCCGCCGACCACCGCGATCGATCCGTTCCCGCTCATGCGCTCTCTCCGGGCAAGTCCCGCTCGGGCAAGTCCTGCTCGGGCAAGTCCTGCTTGGGCAAGTCCTGCTTGGGCAAGTCCCGCGCCCCCAGGCGGTACAGGATATGGCGGCTCAGCGGATGGTTCGCCGCGATGGCCGGGTGGGCGAAGGACCCGTCCGGGCGCATGCCCAGACGCTCCATCACCCGGCGCGAGGGGACATTGCCCTCCGCCGTGTAGGCCACGACCGCGGCCACGCCGCAGCGCCCGAACAGGTCCGCGAGGGCGGCGCGGGCCGCGCGCGTCGCGATGCCCCGGCCCCAGGCGCCGCGGGCGAGACGCCAGCCGATCTCGACGCCCTCGCCGGGCCGCTCGCCGCCCGGGAACGGCATCGGCCGCATCATCCGCAGGGCGCCGACGAAGCCGACGAAGCGGCCCGCCTCCTCGACCGCCCAGGGGCCGAACCCGTCCGCCGCGAAGCGCCGGTCGAAGGCGCGCGCCTCGTTCAGGCTCTCGGCACGGCCGCGCACGCTCGGAAAATGCGCCATCACGGCCGGGTCGGCGTTGAGGGCTGCGAAGGGCGCGTCGTCGCCCCGCCGCCAGCGTCGCAGCAGGAGGCCGCCCGGCACGACGAGTTCGTCGGGTGCGGGCGCCGCCCGTCCCCTGCCGCGCCAGAGCAGCGAGCGGCGGTTCAGCAGGTCGAGCTCCGCGTGGCCCGCGAGCACCGCCTCGCCGAGCTCGATCGCCAGGGCGAGCCGCTCCGGCGGCAGGTTGGCCCAGGCGGGCACGCCCACGCTCTCGCGCCAGGGGCCGCCGCAGGCATTGTCGAGCAGGATGCGGGCGAAGCCGTGATCGCGGTGCACCGGCCAGTCCGGGCGGGCCCGGGCGGCCTCGGGCAGGCGCCGGTCGATGAGGTCGCGCCAGCGCGCCTGCGGATCCGCCGCGGCCGGGACCGGGATGGCGGAGAGGGGCGCCGCGGCGCGGATCGCCGAAAAATTGCCGCGCGGCAGGACGAGGCGGGGCGCCCTCACCCGGCGACCGCGGCGGCCGGCTTCTCGGCGAAGGGCCAGCGCGCCCGGGCCGGCACGGTGAGGTCGTCGGTCAGCCCCAGGCGCAGGCGCTCCAGGCCAGCCCAGGCGATCATCGCGCCGTTGTCGCCGCAGAGCTGGAGCGGGGGCGCCACGAACGCGAGGCCCGCCTCGCCGGCGAGCGCGGCCAGCGCGCGCCGGATGGCGCCGTTGGCCGAGACGCCGCCGGCCGCCACCAGGGCGGTGGGATGGCCGGCCACGCCCGAGAAGGCGCGCAGCGCCATGCGTGCCCGGTCCACCACCACGTCGGTGATCGCCGCCTGGAAGCTGGCGCAGAGGTCGGCGACGTCGCGCTCGGCCAGCGGCGCGATCCGCTCGGCCTCGACCCGCAGCGCCGTCTTCAGGCCGGAGAGCGAGAAATCCGCCTCGCGCCGCCCGAGCATCGGGCGCGGCAGGGCGAAGCGCTCCGGGTCTCCGGACTCGGCCATGCGCTCGACCTCCGGACCGCCCGGATAGCCGAGCCCCAGGAGCTTGGCGACCTTGTCGAAGGCCTCGCCGATCGCGTCGTCGACGGTGCCGCCGAGACGGACATACTGCCCGACGCCCTTCACGGCGACGAGCTGGGTGTGGCCGCCCGAGGCCAGCAGGAGCAGGTAGGGGAAGGCGAGCCCGTCCGTGAGGCGGGCGGTCAGGGCGTGCGCCTCCAGATGGTTCACCGCGAGCAACGGCTTGCGGGTGACGAGGGCCAGGGTCTTGGCCGTGACGAGGCCGATCAGCACGCCGCCGATCAGGCCCGGCCCGGCCGCCACCGCGATGCCGTCGAGGTCGCGCAGCCCGAGGCCCGCCCGTTCGAGGGCGCGGTCGATCAGGCGGTCGAGCACCTCGACATGCGCGCGCGCGGCGATCTCGGGCACGACGCCGCCATAGGCGGCGTGCTCGGCGATCTGACTCAGCACCTCGTTGGCGAGGATGGAGGCGCCGCCCTCCTCATCGTGCGCGACGATGGCGGCGGCGGTCTCGTCGCAGGTGGTCTCGATGCCGAGGATCTTCATCGATGGATCGTCCGGGGGCGCCTTCGGGCGTCCCTTCTAGCCGCGCGGCGCGGCCCGTCGCAACGCGCCGCGCCGGCTATTCCCGCGTCCGCTCAGTCCACCGCCACCATGACGTCGGAGGCCTTCACCACCGCGTAGGCGTCCGAGCCGACGCCAAGCTTCAGCGCATCGACCGAATCGTTGGTGATCGCCGCGGTGACGACCTGGCCGGGCGCGACCTCGATCTTGACGTGGGCCGTGGTGGCGCCCTTCTCGACCGAGACGACCTTGCCCTTGAGCACGTTGCGCGCACTGATCTTCATGGCATCCAGTTCCCTCTCTCACCGAAGCGGCAGGCGTCTGTAGCAGGCTCGCCCGTGGGGGACGCCTCACAAATCGGCGGGATCCTCGCCCGCCTCCGGCGCATCCTCGGGGATCGGCGCGGCACCCCACCCGGCCAGGGCGGCGTTCAGGTCGTCGAGGACGAAGTGCCGGGCGCTGTCGCGGTCGTAGCCGTCGGCCAGGAGGTCGTCGTACTCGGTGAAGACGTGGCGCGCGTAGGCGAGCAGGGCGAGCCGGGCCGCGGTCTCGGGGGCGGCGTTGCGCAGGCCGGGACTCAGGAGCGCCCGGTCGATCGTGGCCTCGCTCTCGAATTCGGGCAGGCGGGGGGCGAGGCGCCGCAAGGCGTCGGCGACACGCGCGCGCCGGTCCATCGCGGGTCCGGGCCGGGCAGGTCTCACGGGCATCCCCATTTTGCCGCCTTTCCCCGCACCGCAACGCTGTCATAATCCCGACCGGCGCGCGTTCGATCCTGCGCGTCCAGGAACACGGCCCCGCGCGGGCACCGGGAGACCTCGTCCATGCGCCGTATCACGTGCCCTCCCCTGCCGCGCGCGGCCCTCGCGCTGGCCCTGGCCATCGGTGCCGCGCCGGCCCTGGCGCAGCCCGGCGATCCGGCCGCCCCCCGCGCGGCCCGCAGCCTGACGGCGACGGGTCAGACGAAGCCGCCCGGCGGAGGGGCCGGGGCGCCCATGAAGCCGATCAACGAGGCCGCGATGGTCAAGGCGCAGAAGGCCGCGGAGGCTCGCGACAAGGCCTGGGACTCCCGGATGCGCTCGACGCTGGGCTCGATCTGCCGGGGCTGCTGAGGCGCGTCCCGCGCCCGCCCTCAATCGTCGTCGGTGTCGTCGGCACCGTTGGCGACGTGCGAGCCGTTGATGCGGGCCTTCAGCACGTTCGAGGGCTTGAACACCATCACCTGCCGCGGCTCGATCTCGACCTCGACCCCGGTCTTCGGGTTGCGGCCGACCCGGCGCCCCTTGCTGCGCACCACGAAGGAGCCGAACGAGGAGAGCTTCACCGTCTCGCCCTCGGCGAGGCAGGTGCAGATCTCGGTCAGCACGGTCTCGACGAGCGCCGCGGACTCGGCCCGCGACAGACCGACCTGCTGGTAGACGGCCTCGCTCAGATCGGCGCGTGTGACCGTCTTGCCCGTCATGCCTCACCCCCCTGGAGATTGTCCGGGACACGGCCGTTTACGGCGTATCCCTATGATCCGGCACGCTAATCGGCGCCCCGGCCGGGGTCAACCGCGTGTCCGCGCTTCGCTCGCCGAAATCGGGGCGGCCTACCAGCGGATCAGGGCGGCGCCCCAGCTGAAGCCGCCGCCGATCGCCTCGATCATCACGAGGTCGCCCTCCCGGATGCGCCCGTCCCGGCGGGCGACGTCGAGGGCCAGCGGGATCGAGGCGGCCGAAGTGTTGCCGTGCCGATCGACGGTGAGGACGATCTTCTCGCGGGCGATCCCGATCTTGTCGGCCGAGGCCTCGATGATGCGGCGGTTGGCCTGGTGGGGCACGAACCAGTCGAGGTCGGAGGCGCTCGCCCCGGCCCGCTCCAGCGCCTCGACGATCACGTCGGTGACCGAGCCCACCGCGAAGCGGAAGACCTCGCGGCCCTCCATGCGCAGGTGGCCGGTCGTGCCGGTCGAGCCCGGGCCGCCGTCCACGTAGAGCTTCTCGCGGTGCCGCCCGTCCGAGCGCAGGCTCGCGGAGAGCACGCCGCGGCCCTGCGCCGTCTCGGCGTCGCGGGCTTCCAGCACGACCGCGCCCGCGCCGTCGCCGAACAGCACGCAGGTGGTGCGGTCCTCCCAGTCGACGATGCGCGAGAAGGTCTCGGCGCCGATCACCAGGGCGCGCCGCGCCCCGCCGGTGGCCAGGAACTTGTCGGCGGTGGTGACCGCGAAGACGAAGCCGGCGCAGACCGCCTGCAGGTCGAAGGCCGCGCCCTGCCGGATGCCGAGCGCCGCCTGGATCTGGGTCGCGGTGGACGGAAAGGTGTGATCGGGCGTCGAGGTCGCACAGATCACGAGGTCGATGTCGTCCGGCCCCAGCCCGGCATCGTCGAGGGCCGCCAAGCCTGCGCGGGTGCCGAGGACCGAGGTGGTCTCCTCCGGGCCCGCGAGATAGCGCTGCCGGATGCCGGTGCGCTGGACGATCCATTCGTCGGACGTGTCGACCCGCTCTGTGAGCTCGGCATTGGTCACCGCCCGGGCGGGCAGGCTCGATCCGGTGCCGACCACGACGGAACGCAGGCTTGTCATCGTGTTCCTTCCCGGAGCGCCCGGACCGTCCGGCCCGTCGCGCCCCTTCCCTCATCCTTCGGAACACGTCCGAGGCCGTACCCGGTTCCGGGCGGGACAACGGCCTCTCAGGTTCCGGGCCCGCCGCGTCGGCGGACGGTGTCGTAAGCTCGGCGGGGTCCTAGACCCGCGCCATCGTGGTCGGCGTCTCGTCCAGCATGTCGCGGATCGTGCGCATCAGGTCGTGGCGGGCCATGTCGTGGGCAAGGTCCACCGCCGAGGCGAAGCCCGCCGCGTTCTCCGAGCCGTGGCTCTTGATGACGATGCCCTCGAGACCCAGGAAGACGCCGCCGTTGGCTCGGCTCGGGTTCATCTTGTCCTTCAGCGCCCGGAAGGCCTGGCGGGCGAAGAGCGCACCGATCTTGGCCGAGAGCGTGCGGGTCATGGCCGAGCGCAGGTAGGTCGAGATCTGCTTGGCGGTGCCCTCGGCGGTCTTGAGCGCGATGTTGCCGGTGAAGCCCTCGGTCACCACCACGTCCACGGTGCCGCGGCCGAGATCGGTGCCCTCGACGAACCCGTGATACGAGAAGTTGGCGGCATCGTGCTCGCGCAGGAGGCGGGCGGCCTCCTTCACGGCCTCGTTGCCCTTCATCTCCTCGGTGCCGACGTTGAGGAGCCCCACGGTCGGGCGCTCCAGGTCGAACACGATGCGGGCCATGGCCGAGCCCATCACGGCCATCTCGACGAGGTGCTCGGCATCCGTCCCGATCGTGGCGCCGACATCGAGCACCACGCTCTCGCCGCGGACGGTCGGCCAGAGGCAGGCGATGGCGGGGCGCTCGATGCCCGCCATGGTCTTTAGGCAGATCTTCGACATCGCCATGAGCGCGCCGGTGTTGCCGGCCGAGACGGCGGCGTCCGCCTCGCCGTCGCGCACGGCCTGGATGGCGCGCCACATCGAGGACTTGCCCCGGCCCTGGCGGACGGCCTGGCTCGGCTTGTCGTCCATCGCGACGGCGACCGTGGTGTGGCGCAGCTCCACCGCGCCCTTGAGGCGCGGCTCGGCCTCGATCAGCGGGCCGACCACGGCCTCGTCGCCGAACATGATGAAGGTCGTCCCGGGATGCCGCTCGCGGGCGATGGCTGCGCCCGGGACGACCGTCGACGGCCCGTGATCGCCGCCCATGGCGTCGAGCGAGATGCGCACGCGTTCTGACATGGTCTCTGGCGATCGCGGCCTTTGCAGCGGCGTCGGACGGGGCGTTGGACGCCGGGCCGTTCGCGCGGACGGGAGCAGGTGTGGAGCGGGCGACGCGCGACCGCTCCGGCGGCGGGTCCCTCCCGCCATCGGCCGACGCGGCGAGCCTTGCCCGGCGCGGCGGAAAATAGCGATCCAGCCCCGGCGGGCAAACGATTTCTGCGGGCCGCGGGTTGCAGCCCCCGCGGCCTCACCCCTTCTCGTCGCGCAAGCGCTGCAGGGCCGCGAAGGGGTTCGGGTCCTCGCCGGCCTGGACCGGCTCGAAGCTGACGCCGGGTTTCCGCGGGTACGGATCGAGGCCGAGGGCCAGGAACTCGGCGGTGAGCGCCCCGAAATCGACGCGCCCGCCGACGATCGGGTCGGGCACGTCCGCCTCCTCGGCGTCGGTGCCGGCGAGCTGGTCGGTGTCGGTGAACTCCACCTCGACGGGCTCGCTGACCCGCGATTCGAACGGCTCCAGCGTCACGCTGCAGACCTGCGTGACCGCGGCCTCGACCGTGCCGGTCACCCGCAGGCGGTTCAGCGAGCCCGCGATGTCGAAGCGGCCGACGAGGTCGCGGATCGCCGGGATCTTGAAGTCCCGGGCCAGCGCCTCGGCCTCCGCCGGGCTCGCCTCGACGGTGACGCTGCCGCGCCCCTGCGGCAGCCGATCGACGTTGACCACCCGCGAGAGCGGGCCGGGCTTGTCCGTGGGCTTCATGCGCTGACTCCTGAATCGATGAACCCGGCCGGCTCGGGGAAGCGCGGCCCGGCCTCCAGCAGCCCGTCGAGGTCGCTGCCCTCCAGCGCCGCGGCCGCCGCCCGCACGTAGGCGGCGAGCCCGGCCGCCTCCGCGGGCGCGTGCTCCGCGCCGTCCTGGCCGAGCACGTTGCGGGCGAGCGCCGCCTGCAGGGCCGCCACGTCGCCCGCGTCGAGGGCCGCGTCGTAGCCCTCGGCCCGGCCGTAGAAGGCCGCGCCGAGCTTCTTCATGCGCTTGGGCACGCCGAAATCGCCGACGCCGAGTTCGCGCAGCGCCGCGTCGAGCTGGAGGAAGACCGCGTTGACGAGATCCTGCGCCACGTCCGCGGCGGGCTCGGGCAGCGCCCGCATCCGGCGCAGCACGAGGATGACGTGGAGGCACAAGGCCTCGAACCGCCCCTCGACGCTGTCGGGCACGCCGAGCCCCGTGTAGAGGGCCGGCGCGCGGGATGCCTCGTTGATGCGCAGGTGCAGCGTCTCGATCAGGCGCCGCCGCGCATCCTCGCGGCGGAAGAATCGGGCGATCATCTCAGGTCCTCGCCGGTGCCGGCCGGCTTCTCCCCGGCCGTGTGGCCGAGCTTGCCTTGTCAAAGCCATAACCCCGCGGTACGGCAACCCACCGTCAAGGTGCAAGCGTGGCGGGTGCCGTTTCCGGGCGCGCCCACGCCTTCCAACACAGCGACTGCAAGGGGGGCCGATGCGGCGCCGTCTCGTCTCGTCACTGGCGCGTGTCGCCCTCCTCGGCGGCCTCGGCGTCGCCCTCTCGGGCTGCATCGGCGAGGAAATCCGCCACGGCTACCAGCTCGACCAGGCCGCGCTCGCGGCGGTCAAGCCCGGCATGAGCGCCGAGCAGGTGCTGCAGACCCTCGGCACGCCCTCGACGGTGTCCACGGTCGGCAACAAGTCCTGGTACTACATCTCGCAGAACACCAGCCGCACGGTGATGTTCCTCGGCGAGCGGGTGGACGATCAGAAGGTGACGGCGGTGTACTTCACCCCCGCCTTCAAGGTCGAGCGCGTGGCTCTCTACGGCCTGCAGGACGGCAAGGTGTTCGACTTCATCGAGCGCACCACGCCGACGAGCGGCCAGGACCGGGCCTTCCTCAGCCAGCTCTTCCGCGGCCTGACGCGCTACGAGCCCTTCGGCAGCGGCTCCGGCACCAGCATCGTCCCGGGCGCCAACCGCGGCATGTGAGCCGGCGGGGGAGGCTTGCGCCTCCCCGTCCCCGTGTCCCGCAAGTCCTCGGCCCGCCGCGCGGGGGGACGGATCCTGCGCGTTCCGGCCGCTCGACCGGCCCGCTCTCAGAAGTGGCTGAACGCGCCGCGGGCGAAGCGGCGCACGCCGCCGTCCGGCTCACGGAACAGCGGAGCCCCCTCCCCCGCCGCGACCGTTCCGATCGCCGCGACCGGCACGCCCGCCTCGGCGGCGGCGGCCCGGAAGGCGTCGAGGTCCCGCGGCGCCACCGTGCAGAGGATCTCGTAATCGTCCCCGCCGGAGAGCGCCGCGTCGATGAGGTCCGGGGCGAGGCGGATCGCGGCGGCGGCGGCCGGCGAGAGCGGCACGGCGGCGATCTCGACCGTGGCGCCCCGCCCCGGCAGCATCTTGGCGAGGTCGCCCACGAGCCCGTCCGAGACGTCCATGGCGGCGGTGGCGCAGCGCCGGATCGCGGGTGCCAGGGCGAGGCGCGGACGCGGGTGCAGGTAGCGGTCGGCGAGATGCGCGCGGTCCTCGGGCGTGAGCGCGCGGGCCCACGCCGCCTCCGGTTCGAGCCGCAGCCGGAGTCCGAGCGCCGCGTCGCCGATCGTGCCGCTCACGCAGATCACGTCGCCGGGCCGGGCCGTGCCGCGCCGGACGATGCCGCCCGCCGGCACCTCGCCGAAGGCGGTGACGCTGACGAGCGTCGGCCCCGCCGCCCGCACGGTGTCGCCGCCGAGCAGCGGGCAGCCGTGCCGCGCCGCGGCCGCGCCGAGCCCGCCCGCGAAGGCGGCGAGCCAGTCCTCCGTCCAGTCCGGGCTGAGCGCCAGGGTCAGCAGGAAGCCGCGCGGCGCGGCGCCCTTGGCGGCGAGGTCCGAGAGATTGACCGCGAGCGCCTTCGCGGCGACCGAGGCCGGCGGGTCGTCGGGGAAGTAGTGCACGCCCGCCACCACGGCATCGACCGTGAGGACGAGGTCGTGGCCGGGCGTGGGCGCGAGGCTCGCGGCGTCGTCCCGCAACCCGTCCGCGCCGGGGCCGGCGAGCGGCGCGAAGTGGCGCGCGATCAGCCCCTCCTCGGAGAGGCGCGGGGCCTTCCCGCTCACCCGCGCTTCTGCTGGGCCAGCTCGTCGGCCCGGGTCTGGCGGGCGATCCGGTCGAGCACCGCGTTGACGAGGCCCGGCTCGTCGCCGGTGTAGAAGCTGTGGGCCACGTCCACGTACTGCGAGATCGCGGCACGCGCCGGCACGTCGCGGCGGAACATCAGCTCGTAGGCGCCCGCCCGCAGGATCGCCCGCAGCACGGCCTCGATCCGGCGCAGCGGCCAGCCCTGCGTCAGCGCCTGGTCGATCTGCGGGTCGATGGCGCGCTGCTCCTCGACCGCGCCGCGCAGGAGGTCGCGGAAGAAGGCGGTCTCGGCCGGCGGATGGGCGACGCCGTCGATCTCGCGGCCGATCCAGTGGGCCTCGAACTCGGCCAGCGCGTCGAGGACGCCCTTGCCGGAGATGTCCATGTCGTAGAGGGCCTGCACCACGGCGAGCCGCGCGCCGGCGCGCCCTTCGATCTTCGTCACGGCCTCACACTCCCTCGGCTGCGCGTTTCAGGGCGAGGACGGCGAGCGCGGCCTCGGCCGCGCCACCGCCCTTGTTCATCTCGGAGACGCGGGCGCGGGCCCAGGCCTGCGCCTCGTTCTCGACGGTGAGGATGCCGTTGCCGAGCGGCAGCGCGCGCGCGACCGCGAGATCCATCAGCCCGCGCGAACTCTCGCCCGCCACGATGTCGTAGTGCCCGGTCTCGCCGCGGATGACGCAGCCGAGCGCCACCACGGCGTCGTAGGGCGTGCCGCGCCGCTCGGCGGCGTCGAGCAGGATCGCGGCGGTCGCGGGGATCTCCAGCGCCCCCGGCACCGTGACGACCGTGGCCTCGGCCCCGGCGGCCGCGATCGCGCCCTCGGCGCCCGCGAGCAGCTGGTCGGCGAGGGCGTCGTAGAAGCGCGCCTCGATCACGAGGACCCGCGCGCCCGGAATCTTGATGGGGGCAGAGGCCCCCCGGCTGTGTGCAACCATGTCGCTAGGACCCGAAGCGGTGAGATGGGGCGTGAGCGCCGCGCCGTCACCGGCGGCCCGCGCCGACCGGTGTTCGGGGCCGCGAGCGTTAGACCGAAGCGGGCGCGCCGACAAGCGCGGCCGGGGCGGACCGGCCGCCCGCCACCCCTCCGGGCTCGAACCCGCCGGACCTCAGCGCTCGAGCCGGAAGCCGGGGAGCGCCCCTCGGCGCGGCGACAGTTGGTGACGCCGACCCGCGGTGCCATAAGGGCCCATCCCCGACGCGTGCGATGATCCGGCGGCGAGTCCGCGCCATGGAACCGACCCTCACGGCAAACGAGACGGATCGCGGTGCCCCGACCGCGCCGCGCAGCGGATTGCTGGGCCGGCCGCGCCGCCTCTGGAAGCGGGTGTCCCGCGCGATCGGCGACGTCCTGCCGAAGGGCCTCTACGCGCGCTCGCTGATCATCATCATCGCGCCCGTGGTGCTGCTGCAATCGGTGATCGCCTACACCTTCATGGAGCGCCACTGGCAGCTCGTGACGAAGCGGCTGTCCTCGGCGGTCACCTCCGACGTCGCGGCGCTGATCGACATCTACGAGAGCTACCCGCAGGACCGGGACGCCGAGACGCTGGCCCGGATCGCGGGCGAGCGCCTGAGCCTCGACCTCGACATCCTCAAGGGGGCAAAGCTCCCGCCGGCCGGGCCGCGGCCCTTCTTCTCGATCCTCGACGAGGCGCTCTCCGACGAGATCAAGCGGCAGATCGGGCGGCCCTTCTGGATCGACACGGTGGGGCGCTCGAACCTCATCGAGATCCGCGTGGCGATCCCCGAGGGGGTGATGCGGATCACGGCCCGGCGCAGCCAGGCCTACGCCTCGAACTCGCACATCTTCCTGGTCTGGATGACCGGCTCCTCCATGGTTCTGCTCGGGGTCGCGATCCTGTTCCTGCGCAACCAGATCAAGCCGATCCTCCGGCTCGCCGCGGTGGCGGAGGGCTTCGGCAAGGGCCGCGAGATCGAGTTCCGGCCCCGCGGGGCGCGCGAGGTCCGGCAGGCCGGCCACGCCTTCATCGAGATGAGGCGGCGCATCGAGCGGGCGATGGAGCAGCGCACCACGATGCTGAACGGGGTCAGCCACGACCTGCGCACCATCATCACCCGCTTCCGGCTCTCGCTGGCGCTGATCGAGCAGACGCCCGAGATCGAGGACCTGCAGCGGGACGTGGACGAGATGAGCCGGATGCTGGAGGGCTACCTCGCCTTCGCGCGCGGCGACTCGGCCGAGGCCGCAGCACCCACCGACATGCGGGCGATGCTCGAGGACCTGCGCACCGACGTGGAGCGCCTCGGCGCCCACGTGGACGCGGTGGACCTCGACGGCCCCCCGACCGTGACGGTGCGCCCGGACGCCTTCCGGCGCTGCCTGTTCAACCTCGCGGCCAACGCCGCGCGCTACGGCGAGAGCGTGGCAATCTCGGGCCGGCGCGAGGGGCGCAGCGTCCTCGTCTCGATCGACGACGACGGGCCGGGCATCCCGCCCGAGAGCCGCGAGGAGGTGTTCAAGCCCTTCGTGCGGCTCGACGACGCGCGCCAGGACGCGGGCGGCTCGGGCCTCGGCCTCGCCATCGCGCGCGACATCGCCCGGGCGCATGGCGGCGACGTCACGCTCCACGACAGCCCGCTCGGCGGCCTGCGGGCGACCGTGCGGGTTCCGGCCTGATTGGAGCGGCGCTCTCGCCCGCGGGGCGATCGAACCGAGGGAGGTCCGGCGAGACCGCCTCGGACACTCTTCGAGAGACCCCGGATGAGGCGCGGGTCCCCTCTCCCATAGGGAGAGGTCTGCTTTCGCAGAAAGCCGGG
>NZ_LSIX01000530.1:0-1282 GCF_001556475.1 Methylobacterium sp. CCH5-D2
CAGCAGCCGCTCGCACAGATGCGAGCCCACGAAGCCCGCCCCGCCGGTGACGAGGACGCGTTTGGTGGTCATGCGCATGGCTGGGCCTTCGCGGCTCGGATATGGGCGATCACGCGCGGAGCGACGTCCAGGAGCGCCTGATCGAAGGTGATCGCGCAAGCCAGCGCCCGGCCCCGCGCTGCGATGGCGCGGGCCGCCTCGGGCTCCCGCGCGAGCCAGGTCCGCACCGCGTCGAGATCGCCGAGATCGGCGGAGACGGGCACGAAGTCGATCCAGGGCACGAGCCGGTCGTAGTACCATTGCCGGTGCCCGAGCGGCGAATCCACCTTGACCACGGTGCAGCCCATCAGGAGCTTGGTGAACAGCCCCATCCAGGCGCAGGAATTGCCGTCGATGTCGATGGCATGGCGGTAGCGCGCGAAGTCATGAAGCGCGACCCGGTCTGCGAGCAGGCCGAGGTCGCCGATCTCGACCCATCCCTCGGAGCCCGCCGCATTGCGCGGGTCGCCCACGAGCTTGGCGTCGAGCGGAACGCCCACGACCGACGCGCGGCCGGCAAGGCAGAGGCGCGCGCGTTGAAGCGTGCGCCATCCGGGCGCCCGACGCTTCGGATCGCCCGATAGCGTGCCGCGCCAGAACAGGTCGTTCTCTCGCTCGGGCCAGGGCAGCATGCCCTCGGCCTCGCGCCGGAGCTGCCGGTAGCCGTCCGACGCGACGAAATCCGGATCGGGCACCAGAACGTTCGAGCTCGCGCAGCCCGAGAAGGCGAGGCCGGGGGCTTCCGGGACGTCGCCCAGCCAGAGGTCGCACGTTCCGTCCAGCCCCGGTTCGATGTCCCGCAACGCGCCGAAGAACAACCGCATTCCCGCCAAGCGCTGCGCGAGGAAGGACCGGTCGGTCCAGTCCGGGTAGCTCGCCGAGAGCGCGTATCCGATCGGGCGGCCGGGCACGAAGCGGATCGTCGCGATGCGTGGGTGGCGATGGTGGACTGTGAGATCGAACGGGTCCGGTTGCGCGCGCCCGAGGATCGGGGCGGCGAGGCGCGCCCGCACGTCCGCGATGTCGATCGGCTTCGTCATCGGGTTTCCTCGCTCATCCGCCGGAGCGGCGGGCCCCGCCGCGTGGGGCGCGGGGCACTCGACGCGGCCCGGCGGACGGGGGGCCCGCGGGGAACCCCGGGCAGCGCCCCGGCATCGCCCGGACCGCGCGAAGCGTCGCGCCGGCGCCGAGCGGGCGTCGGCGGGGCATCGCGGCCGCGGGGGGCGGCGGATCGTCCGCGCCG
>NZ_LSIX01000531.1:0-5644 GCF_001556475.1 Methylobacterium sp. CCH5-D2
CACCTAGCAAATACAGATACTTAGGCGCGGGCCCCGAAAAGGATTTCGGGGCTTTTGCTTTTCCGGGGCGGAACTGGGGCGGCGGGTGCCCTCCCGCTACGCCCAGCGGCCGCCCTGGGCGCCGCCCCAGGACGTGCCTGTGGACAACCTCGCCCGCCGGTCCCGCCCCAGCGCCCGCGCCAGATCCGCCGGCCGGTCGGCCTGCACGAATCCGCGCCCGCCGCGGCGGCGCCCGGCGGCCTCCTCCATATCCTCGGCCACGGACCGCCACAGGGCGTCCCGCTCCTCGCCGGCGGCCGCGGCCGCGATGTCGTCCAGGCTTAGCATTGACCGTCTCTCCATTGAGAACAGATAGGGAACATGCGGGGCGGGTCAACGGGCAAGGATGAGATGCACGAACCTCGGACGTTGGGCGAATTCCCCTACCGGCGGGTGCGGGTGAGCTGCGTGTGGTGCCCCCGGCGGCGCGGGGAGTACGACACGGAGCGCATGGTTGCGCGGCTCGGGGCCGGGGCCAGCCTGGAGGAGGTCCTGCTGTTGGTGACGCGGTCGGGCCCGAGGCCTAAGGGATGGCTTGTCAGGGGCCGTCGCAGTACGTGCCCTGGTGCCGGGCCGTCCTCGACGACCTCTGGCACGGGCGCCCGCCGGACCGTCGTAGGCTCAAATCTACCACTTGGTACTCATCCACGAGGTCCGTAGAGGGTGGGGAGCGGGCTTTGGCATCCGTCCCCGAAGCGGTCGTTCGTGCGATGGCGATCTTCATAAGCCTCTGGCAAGACAGGAGGTTGGTCACAGCCCCGCTACCGCGCTAGTCTCGACCCATCATGGAACTGAAATGGCTCGAGGACTTCGTCAGCCTCGCCCGCACCGGCAACTTCTCGCGTTCAGCCGAGGAGCGCCACGTCACCCAATCCGCCTTTAGCCGCCGGATCCAGGCTCTGGAGATCTGGCTCGGTGTGGCCCTCATCGACCGCAGCACCTATCCGACCTCGCTGACGCCGGCCGGCCGGGAGTTCCGCGAGACGGCCGAGGAAGCCGTGCGTATGCTCCACGGCAGCCGCGCCGCTTTGCAGGCCAGCGCCCAGCCGAACAAGCAGACCGTCGCGGTCGCGGCGCTTCACACCCTGGCTCTGAGCTTCTTCCCGGGCTGGTTCCGCCAGATCGAGGCCCGGACTGGTCCCCTGAGTAGCCGCCTGCTGCCCGACGACTTCCACACCTGCATCCAGGCCGTTGTAGAAGGCGGGTACGACTTCCTGTTGACCTTCAACCATCCGAGCGTGCCGATCTTGCTCGACCCGGTGCAGTTCCCACACTGGGTGGTGGGGGCCGACAGCCTTGTGGCCGTACGGAGCCCGACGCCGACGGACGCGCCATTGCCGCTCCTGAGCTACGCGCAGAACTCCTTCCTGGGCCGCGTGGCGACGTTCGCACAGGCGCAGGCCGGCGGGCCGCCCGCGGCGGTCGCCCACACGAACGAAAACGCGATGGCCGAGGCGCTGAAATTCATGGCCCTGGAGGGCCATGGGCTGGCATGGCTACCGCGCAGCCTCGTCGGGCACGAGCTGACCGAAGGCAGGCTGATCGCGTTGGGCGAGGCAATGCCTCTTGAGGTGCGCCTCTACAGGAATGCCGGTCATCGCCGCGCCGCTGTGTCAGCCGTCTGGGAGGCTGCAGAAGCCGTCGCCGCAATTATGCAAGATCGGAATAGGTCGGACTGAGACGGCATTGGACCCGCCGGTGCAGGCCACGCATCCTGCCCTCACAGCAGGAGGTCACGATGCTCGGTGTGCTAGGTGGGATGGGTCCGATGGCGACCGTCGATTTCATGGCGAAGGTCGTCCGCAACACCCCGGCTGCTTGCGACCAAGACCATATCCCAATGGTTGTGTGCTCCGCCTCGGACATCCCAGACCGCAACGCCGCACTCCGTGGGGAGGGAGCCGATCCGCTTCCTGCTATGCGTGACGCCCTGCGGCGGCTTGAGGCTGCAGGTGCGACCTGCATCGCCATACCCTGCAACACCGCCCACATGTGGCACTGCGCCCTCCAGTATGCGACGCCTGTCCTCATCCTGCACATCGTGGACGCCGTGACCTTCGAGCTGACCGCGCGGAAGGGTGATTGCATCGGCGTCCTGGGCACGACCAGCACCATCGAAGGCCGCCTCTACCAGGAGCGGCTTTCCTACAAGGGTCTGTCCTGCCGGGCTCCCGACGCGGCCGGACAGGAGGAGGTGATGCGGGCGATCCGGCTGGTGAAGGCCGGCCAGCTCGCCGAGGCGACGGAGATCCTGCAGGCGCAGGCCGAGGCGCTGGTCGCCGCAGGTTGTAGCCAGGTTGTAATGGCCTGTACCGAGATCCCAGTGGCACTCGCTTCGGTCGAAGGAACGTTGCGTACGAAGCTTGTGGACGCGACAGAGGCGCTCGCCCGTGCTTGCGTGCGCGCCTGCAAGACAGACGCAGCATCCGAGATTGCCTTCGCGGCCTGATATCAATCCGCCTCGTCGGCCGCGTTTTGACCCCGCTCCGCCGCTCGCTGCGGCACGCTTTCTATCCGTACTCGGAAGCAAGCCGACGAAAATTCACCCGAACTGATCGCAATCGCTGTCCAACTCGGCAGCCTCCAAGCGGACCTTCCCAGGGGCCGCTCAGGGTCGATTTTGCTGAAAAACTCGGGATCGGCCGAAGCAGCACTCCTAGCCGCGGTTTCTGGAGAAGATCCTACTTCCGGATAGCTCAGGATGCGCGGCCATCGTGGCATCTCATCGCGAACAAGAGGAAAACATACTCCGACGACTCGGACTGGGCGCCGCTTGGGGCGATAACCCGGAGTTTTTCAACAAAATCGGTCGGAAGCGGCCTTTCGTGACGGGTACCAAGCGTCAGATTTCGCCACTAGCCAAGACGGTAACTCGGTGCGCTAGCCCCTGGTAACAGGGCCATGACAGCAGCCTTGCCCTCATGCGCGGTCCTCAAAGCAGGGGAGCAGGGCGGCGCCGATCTGGTTCATGGCCTGCTGCGAGGCCTGAATGGCGGGCGGGATGTGCTGCTGAACGAAGGGCACCACGGCAGGGTGGTGCTGGATCAGGTAGCGCATCCGCTCGGCCTTCATGGGCGCTGGGCAGACAGTGCACTCGATGCTGTCGGCGTACCCCTGAGCGTACTGCTGGGGCAGGGCGAGGGCGTGCCGCTCGATGTAGGTGATGCCTAGCACGAGCGGCCAAGGCGTCCTACCGGTTCGCAGCTCGGTCCGGTCCCCGCGCCACGCCAGCGCGAACAAGAAGCAGTTGAGCACGGTCGCTGTGGCGACCGGCGGCAAGAGCGCGGCGAGGGTCATAGCGTGGCTGATGTGGTGAGACCGTTGCTTCTCAGCAATCAGCCCACCCAAAGAGGCACCCACAGGACCGACCTATTGGTCAGCCCATCCAGCCGACGACAGGCTCCGGCCGATAGTCGAGCCGCAATAACTTAGCGGGTCAGCGCACCCGCCTCAGCGACAACACGCCGAGCTGCCGGGGCGGCGGCAGTCGGGGTCGGGGTCGGGGTCGTGGTCAACTCGGACGCTGGCCGCACGGCCGCGGTGACGCGAGCCTGCTCACGGTAGAGCGGCGGCGTCAGGTTGATGCGGTCCTCAGCCATTGTGGTGCCAGCAGTGGCAGCAGAAGCGAGGGCAGCAAGGGCGAGAAGCTGAATGGTGCGCATGGTTTGTCTCCGGCGTGGTCGACCTTTGAAGCGACCGTTGAAGACATTGAACCACGGATTTGTGCGGCGCGGTCTGCGCATTATGCATCGCACCATAGTGCACAACCCATAAGTAGCGCGACGTATATTGCTATTCCCTGAGGGGGGCACACCCGGCCCCCAATAGAAGAGCCATGCACTCAGCGCCTGAATAGAAATTCTTGTGTTCGACTCAAATTTTCTTGCTGTGAGGAATAGTGCAGCGCCCTCCGAATTTTCCTGCCCGAACGGAGATTACGACCACCTCATGATCCCGCACGCCGCACAGGGCGAAGCGATCTAGACCGCTCAGGCCCCTAGCCAGGTCACGAAGAACAGCCCAGCAAAGAACATGGCCGATGTGGCTGCCACGGCAGCGACTTCACGGTGGTTGAGCAGCAGGTGGTTGGCGGCGTGCGACATGGCGCGGAACTTGGGAAGCGGATGCGAACTCCATAATCGGCTGTCCTGACCACGGGGTGAGGAAAGAGCCTCAACCGGAGATGAAGCCGGGCTGTGCCGCGCGCCTGCAACGCACAAGGAGACGGAAGCGAGAGGGGCGGCCATCAGTGCCCCTCAACCTGGCCCGTTCAACGGCACCCAATGCGAGCGTGCGTGCTCAGGGGGCGGCGTGACGAGGGTGCCACCTTCCGCGAGCGTCCCGATCATCCGCAGAAGCTCTTGGTGTTCGGGGGCGTCCCCACCTGTCACCAAGAAGGAGCCGATTTAGCTCTGGCGCGGCAGCCCGCCTGAGGCTGCGTTCGGCTCGTGCAGGATGTATGGGCGATCCGACCCCGTATCCCACGCGAGGAACCACCTGTCACCGCTTGAACTCGTGTAGAGCTCTCGCCGCCAGAGCATCGCTGGCCTCCTGGCCCAGCATTGCCCCTGAACCAACGCGAGCCCGAGGCTAGGCGCTCCACGGCCAGAGCCCGAATGTAAGGAGAGTTCACCGGATCGGTTAAGCCGCGGCCCGGAGGCCGAAGGCGACGAGCTGGGGCACGAGGCCGTCCAGCGTAGCGCGTAACCCAGCTTAGAACGGCAAAGCCCGCCGCGGAGAACCGGGCGGGCTGCATCACTTTGGCCGCGCGAGGCGGCTCTGCCGTGGATCAGGCGAGGGTCGGGACCGGGCCGGAGAAGCCGGCAGCAGTGCGGTCACCGTCCATGTAGTGGGCCAGTGCGATCACGAGCGAAACTTGGACACCAGCAGCGACAGGAAGGAGGGCGAGAGCGGCAAGTAAGGTCATCAGCGTGGTCCTGAGCGGGTGTCTTCGATGGCCGCTATATCGCGTCGCACCATCTGGCATGCCACATACGAAAACGTATGAGAGGCATGCGCTCATTGTATGCCAAGCCATCGCCAAAGGTTAAGGGCCGCTTCAGGCGAATGCCGGCTGTGCCGCTCAACTGGGCCCTAAGGGCCGAACAACGCCCGTGCGTACGTTGCACCCTGCGAGAAATCCTTAGAGCTTCGCGGGGCCAGATCGGCGCCGAAAAGGGACCCACCTACGACCCTCTGGCGCGCAGAAAGATCATTGATGGCATCGATACGACTTATCGATAGCATCTGTTGGAATGATGGGGCGGCGCAGCGCACATTCCCTCTCGAAACAGGGCATCAGCCCCGAAATCCCGGAGGGACCAAACCCATGACCGTTCGCACCTTCATCCTCGCCGCTCTCGCTTCCGCCACCGTGGCGGGTGCCGCGATTGCCGACGAGCGCACCAACATCACGCCTACGCTCTACCGCGATCAGGCTCGCGTTACGGCGGCTGTACGGCCGGCGTCTGAGCTGACCACTGCGCCCCGCCTGGTGCCCGTTGCTCCGGTCGCTCCACGGATCGTCGTTGAAGCGACCGCTCGCTAACGAGCTACGCATGAACGCAGAAGGCCCGCCACTGAGGGACAGCGGCGGGCCTGACAC
>NZ_LSIX01000052.1:0-1844 GCF_001556475.1 Methylobacterium sp. CCH5-D2
CTCGGCGGGCTCGTCCCGCCGCAGCGCGGGGTGGGCCGGCTTCAGATCGACGTCGAGGCGCTCGGGGACGTAATCTTCCAGCAGGAAGCTCGCCTCACCGACCGCCGGCGCCTTCGGGTCCGTGTAGGCCGCGATGCGCCACGTGCCGTGCTGCGCGCCCGAGAGCAGGGCCAAGGAGAGCGCGCGGCCGCCGAGCCCCTGGTCGGCCACCTGCACCCGGCGGTACTCGACGCCGTCGGGCCGCTTCACCACCAGCGTCAACGGCAGGTTCGGGATCGCGGCGCCCTGCGCGTCGCGCAAGAGCGCGGTGACCTGCACCGTCTCGCCGGAGCGGTAGACCCCGCGCTCGGGGAAGACGTAGGCCTCCACGGCGCCCGCATCCGCCCGCCCCTTCACACCGCGATCGGTGAGGTCGAAGGCCGAGAGGTTGAGGTCGAGGAAGCCGTAATCGTCGCCGACCTGCGCCACCACGAGGCCCGGGGCGATGCCGCCCTCCCCGCGGGCGAGGCCGGGATCGAAGGCCGCGTAGCCGCGCTTGTCCGTGCGCCGGGTCGCCAGGACCTCGTTGTTGCGGGCCACCAGCCGGACCTCCGCATCGGCAACCGCGTCGGCGGATGCTAGCGAGCGCAGGAAGACGTGGACGCCGTCGCGCCCCCGGAAGGCGGTCAGCCCCAGGTCCGAGACCACGAACCACTGGGTCGCGCGCTGCTCGTAGTCGCCGTCCTCGGTGCCCGTGCCGGCGGGGCGTGCCTGCATGATGTAGAGGCCGGGCTCGAGCCGGCCCACCGCCTGGAGCACCGGGAAGGCGGTGACCGCCTCCTGGTTCAGCTCGGCCTTGGCGGTCTCCAATTCGCCCTTCCAGACCCGGATGCCCTTCTGCTCGGCGATGGTCTGGGCGGCGGCGCCGCTGAGCTGGCTCAGAAACTCCTCGGAGCGCAGCGCGGGCAGCAGGCCGCGGTCGCCGACGCGCAGCACCTCGACCGCGAGCTTGGGCGCGTTGACCGAGAGCAGCGGCACGCCGGCCTGGCCGGTGCGCGGCAGGACGTAGTTGCGGCCGGTGAAGCGGGCCTGGGGCGCGCGGTCGCGCACGTAGATCTCGTAGTCGGCGGCCTTCAGGAGGTCTTCACCGACCGCGGAGGGCAGGCCCTGGCGCAGCACGATGCTGTAGCGGCTGCCGTGCTTCAGCCCGTCGACGCAGATCTGCTGCGCCTCGGCCGTCACGGCGGCGTTCGCCGCACCCGCCACCGCCACGAAGGGCGCGAAGTCGGTCTTCGCGGCGAGGCTCTCCGAGAAGGTGAAGCAGACGCGCGGAGCGGCGGCGTCCGAATCGACCTTGTAGTCGAGGATGCGGAAGCCGTGCTCGGCGCGCAGGCCCTCGTAGGTCTCGCGGACGTTCGGCAGGTCGTCGAGCGCGAGGCTCGCCCGGTAGGCCTCGAGCGCCGGGCGCCAGGCGGATTGCCGCCCCTGCGCCTCGCCGAGGAAGGCCAGCGCCCGCGCCTCGCCCTGCGGCGTGCCCGCCCGCAGATAGGCCGTGTAGGCGGTAGCCAGCGCGGCCTGTCGGCGGCGGTAGCGCTCGCTGTAGGTGCCGGCCTGCTCGTCGTTGCCGAGCGCGTCCGCCGCCCGCGCGTAGGCGAGCCAGTTCTGCGGGTCGGCGGGCTCGGCCGCGAGGGCCGCGGCCAGCAGCGGCAGCGCCTGGGCCGCGCGGCCCGACTGGAACAGGGCCTCGCCCTCGCGCCGGGCTTGAGCGGGGCTGCGGTTGCCGCCCCGGGCCTCGTCCTTCAGGGCGGCCTCCAGGCGCACGCCGGCGCTGGCCAGATCCTCGCGCACGAAGCTCTTCTTCGGGG
>NZ_LSIX01000532.1:0-747 GCF_001556475.1 Methylobacterium sp. CCH5-D2
GGCTCGGGCGGCTCGGCGGTGGGCGGGGCGGCGAGCACGTCGGCGCGCACGGGGCGCGGCGCGGCGAAGACCGAGCCCTGAGCCAGCGCGACGTCGAGGTCGATCAGGTCCGGCACCTCGCCCTCGGCCTCGACCGCCTGCGCAACGAGGCGGATGCCGGCCCGGGCGAGGGCGGTGACCAGATCCTCGACGGCGATGTCGGCGAGGTCCGGCCGGTCGGGACGCAGCAGGAGGCCCGCCGGCACCTTGACCTGACCGACGCCGACGCGCGCCAGGGCGATGCCGTCGAAGCGCAGGTCCTGCGGCCGGTCGAGGGCGAAGCCCACCTTGCCGCGAAGGGCCGCGAGCGCGTTCGCCTGCTCGGGGTCGAGGCTGCGCCAGCTGGCCTGCGGCAGGGCGAGCACGAGACGGCCGGCAAGGCCGGACTCGTCGCCCACCAGCCGGGCGAGCCACCGCAGGAAGCCGGGCTCGTAGAGCGAGAGCGGCGAGAGACCGTAGGTGACGCTCGCCTCACTGCCGCGGCTGCCGAGATGGCGCGCGACGGTCGCGGCGCGCTGGAGCATGCGACGGTCGAGCTCGGTGGTGCGGCCGTGCCGCTCCAGCACCGGCAGGAAGTCCTCGGGCACGATCAGGTCCGTGCCCGCGCGCAGCCGCGCCAGCGCCTCGTAGGCCACGACCTTGCGCTGCGGCAGGGTGACGACGGGCTGGAGATGCACCTCCAGCCCCTCGCCCTCGAAGGCCGCGACC
>NZ_LSIX01000533.1:0-5762 GCF_001556475.1 Methylobacterium sp. CCH5-D2
GTGCTGCTGACGCCCGGCGCGAGCTACCCGGCGCTGACCGCGCAGGGCCTGTGGAACCTGTTCCGCCTCGCGCCCGGCGACGCCCAGCAGGGTGCGGCGGCGGGTGCGTGGCTCGCGGAGCGCGAGGGTCCGGTGGCGATCGTGCACGACCGCTCGACCTTCGGCCGCGGTCTCGCCGACGCGGTGTCGCGCACCCTGCGCGCCCGCGGCAGGCCCGAGGCGCTGTTCGAGAGCCTGCCCCGCGGCAGCCGCGAGGCGGGCGACCTCGTCGGGCGGCTGAAGGCCGCGGGCGTGCGGGCGGTATATTTCGGCGGCTTCGGCGCCGAGGCGGCGGTGCTGGCCCGGGCGATGCGGGAGGCCGGGCTCGACGCGACCCTCGTGGGCAGCGACGGCCTCCTCGACCGCGACTTCGCCGCCGCGGGTCCGGCCGCCGAGGGCACGGTGATGACGGTCCTGGCCGACCGCCGGGCGCCGGAGCCGCGCGGCAAGGCGCCCCCGCGCGGGCCGGAGGCCACGCTCGTCGCGGGCTCGGCCTACATGGCGGTCGAGGTGCTGGCCCAGGGGCTGGCCCGCGCCCGCAGCCCGGATGGGCGCCGGGTCGCCGAGGCGCTGCGCGCCGGCCCGGTCCGCACGAGCCTCGGCGAGGTCACCTTCGACGGGCGGGGCGATCCCGGCAGAGACGCCGTCGTCCTGCGGGTCTGGCGCCGGACGCCGGACGGGCGCGTGGACTACGCGGGCAACGAGCCCTGAGGTGCCGGGCGCGATTCCTGTCGAGGAAGGCGTAGCTTGCGCCCGCATGCCTTGCCGCAGGACGCGGCTGCGATTACATCCGGGCGCGTCTGCCGACGTTGCGGGCCGGCCTGCCGAGGATCGGAACCGCAACGGCGACGTTCCAACCGATCGAGCCAGAAGACGCATGCATGCCGGAACGCCTGTTTCCAGACGGTCCGACTGGAGAAGGTGAATGGCAAAAGAAGAGTTGATGCAGTTCGACGGTCTCGTCCTCGAGATCCTGCCCGATGCGCGGTACCGGGTCCAGCTCGACCAGGGCCACGAGATCGTGGCCTACACCGCCGGCAAGATGAAGAAGAACCGCATCAAGACGCTGGCGGGCGACCGCGTGACCGTCGAGATGTCGCCCTACGACCTCGAGAAGGGCCGCCTCGTGTTCCGCCACAAGGACGAGCGCTCCTCCGGCCCCCGCCCGCCCATGCGCGGCGGCCAGTTCCGCCGTCGCTGAGCCGGCGCTGAGCACGCCAGCCGCGGCCGGCTCCCGGGCGGGCCGCGCCTATCTGCTTCTCCTGTTCACGATGCTGGTCTGGGCCGGCAACGTGGTGGCGGCCCGCTGGGCCCCGGGGCAGGTCTCCCCCCAGGCCCTCACCACCCTACGCTGGTTCTTCCCCGCCGTGATCCTCGCGGTGCTCGCGCGGCGCCACGTCCTGGCCGACCGCGAGAGCCTGTGCCGATACTGGCCGCGCATCCTCGTGATGGGCGCGGTCGGCTACACGTTCTATTCCAGCCTGTTCTACGCTGCGGGCGCCCATACGGGCGCGGTCAACATCGCCCTGCTGCAGGGGGCGATACCGATCCTGGTGCTCGTGCTGAACTTCCTCGCCTACCGGCAGCCCGTCTCCTGGGGCCAGGGTCTCGGCGTGGGGGTGACGCTGGTGGGCGTGGCGGTGGCCGCCTCGCACGGCGACCTCGACACCTTGCGCAACCTCGCCTTCAACCGCGGCGACCTGCTGATGCTGGCGGCCTGCCTGCTCTACGCGGGCTATACCGTCTCGCTGGCGAGGCGCCCCGGGATGTCGGGGCTCGCCTTCTTCGCGGCGCTGGCCGCGGCGGCCTTCGTGACGTCCCTGCCGCCCCTCGCCGCCGAGTGGGCCGCGGGCCGCCTCGTCCAGCCGACGCCGACGGGCTGGCTGATCGTCGCCTACGTGGCGCTCGGGCCCTCGCTCACCTCGCAGCTCAGCTTCCTGACGGCGGTCGAGCTGATCGGTCCGAACCGGGCCGGCCTCTTCATCAACCTCGTGCCGATCTTCGGTGCCGGGCTCGCGGTGCTGATCCTCGCCGAGCCCTTCGACGGCGCCGACGCGCTGGCCCTCGCGCTGGTGCTCGGCGGCATCGCCTGCGCGGAGCGGCTGCGCCCGCGGACCGCGCCGCCGGTGCTGCCGCCCGCGGAGATCGTCACGCCCCGGCCGCGCGGCGGCCGGGGCTGACCGACCGCGTCGGCCTACTCGCAGACGCGCACGCGGCGGAAGTAGACGTCGCCGTAGGCGTCGATGTAGCGCCGCCGCTCGAAGTGGCAGACCGGGCCGATCACCTCCTCCTCGACGTAGACCGGCCGCGGGGCGCGGTAGACCGGCTTGCCGGGGTAGTAGGGGTCGGCCGTCGCGGCGCCGAGCGCACCGCCGACCGCGAGACCACCGAGCACGCCCAGAGCCGCGGCCCCGCCGGGACCGATGCCGTCGCGGGCCTGGGCGGCCGGCGCGGCGACGAGACCCCCGACGACGAGGGCGATTGCGAGACTGCGAACCATCTTGGCTTGTCCTCTGGACCGGCCGCACTGATTCTTCGACGGGCGTCCGGCTTCTCCGCGAGAACAGCCCTGCTTTTGGGGCAATTCTTCGGCGGCGGTCGGCGCGGTCCGGCTCAGAGCCGCGCCAGACGCAGGGCGAGAGGCCAGCGCACGCGCCTGCGCACCGCCGGATCGCCCCAGGCAGCGGCCAGATCCCGCGCGAAGGCCGGGAGCGGACTCGCGCCGAGGGCCGCCTCCGCCCCGCGCAGCGCCGACCACGTGCCCGCGTAGCCGACGAGGTCGGCGAGGCTCCACTCGGCCTCGATCGCCAAGTCGGCCACGGTCGCCCGGTCGGGCAGTTCGGCGAAGGGGAACGGCAGGGTGCGGTAGCCCGCCTCGACATGGGCGCGCTCCGCCGGCCAGTAGGGGCCGACCACCCGCGTGTAGAAATGTCGCAGCACCTCCTCCGCCGCCCCATCGAGGTGGAGCACGCCGTAGGCGATCAGCGCCAGCACGGCGCCGGGCCGGGCGACGCGCCGGGCCTCGGCGTAGAAAGCCGGCAGATCGAACCAGTGGGCGGCCTGGGCGGCCGTGATCAGGTCGGCGCAGGCCGCCGGAAGCCCGCTCGCCTCGGCAGGCGCCACCCGGAACTCGATCCGCGGGTGCGGCCGGGCCTCGGCGATCTGCGCGGCGCTCGCGTCCGTCGCCACGACCCGGTCGAAGGAGCCGGCCAGCAGCCGGGCGAGCTGCCCGTTGCCGCAGCCGCAATCGAGGGCGAGGCCGCGCCCCGGGGCCAGCGCCGCGAGCGCTTCCGCCAGGGCCGCCGGGTAGGTCGGGCGATGGGTCGCGTAGCCGGTGGCGGCCGCCGAGAAGTGGTCCTTGAAGGATGCGCCTGCCATCGTCGCCTCGTCCCGTGGATCCCGATCGTACCGCGCTTGACGCGGCAAGCCGATCCGGCCTGAAACGGGCGGATCATCGGCAACCCGGAAGACCCATGACCCGACGCCTCGCCCTCGCCGCGCTCGCGCTCCTGCCGCTGACGGCAGCGCCCCTCGCGGCGGCGGAACCCGACCCGACGGTGCTCGCCGCCGTGAAGGCGCAGGACAAGCCGCTGCGCGAGACGCTGGCGGGGCTCGTCAACGTCGATACCGGCACAGGCCAGGTGCCGGGCCTCAACACGGTCGAGGCGACCCTGCGCGCGCGCCTGGAGGCTCTCGGCGCGACCGTCGAGGCGCGGCCCGCGCCCGCCTTCGGCGGCAACACCCTGATCGGCCGGATCAAGGGATCGGGGCAGGCCAAGCTGATGCTGCTCGTGCACTACGACACGGTCTACGGCGAGGGCGAGGCCGGAAAGCGCCCCTACACGGAGCGGGACGGGCGCGCCTACGGCCCGGGCGTGGCCGACGCCAAGGCCGGCATCGCCATGATCCTGCACACGCTGGCCACCCTGCAGCAGATGAAGTTCACCGGGTTCGGCGAGATCACCGTGGTGTTCAACCCGGACGAGGAGCGCGGCTCGCGCGGCTCGCGGGACGTGATCCGCGAGGTCGCCGCCGGACAGGACGCGGTGCTCTCCTTCGAGCCGACCTTCGCGGACGAGGCGGTCGATGCCGCCACGATCGCCACGAAGGGCATCAACTACGCGAGCCTCACCGTGAAGGGCCGCTCGGCCCATGCGGGCGGCGCGCCGGAATCCGGCCGCAACGCCGTCACCGAACTCGCCCATCAGATCCTGCAGCTGCAGGATCTCGGCGACAAGCCGAAGGGCACAAGCCTGAACTGGACCGTGGTCTCGGGCGGCACCAAGCCGAACATCATCCCCGACCAGGCCAAGGCCGAGGGCGACATGCGCTACTTCGAGGCCTCCGAGTACGATCGCGTCCTGACCCAGGCCCGCAAGATCACCGAGACGCATCGCGTCCCCGACACGCAGGTGACGTTCGAGCTGGCCAAGGGCCGCCCGCCGCTGCCCGTGAATCCGGCGACGCGCAAGCTGGGCGAGGCGGCGCAGGCGATCTACCGCGAGGTCGGCGGCGACCTGAAGCTCGTCGAGATCGGCGGCGGCACGGACGCGGCCTACGCCTTCCAGCCCGGCAGCCCGGAGAAGCCCGTGGTGCTCGAATCCCTCGGCGTGGTCGGTGGGCGCTACCACAGCCCCGACGAGTTCGCCGTGCTCGACAGCCTGACGCCGCGCCTCTACCTCGCCACGCGCCTCGTCATGCAGCTCTCCGGCAAGGACGCCCGCTGAGGCGGCGGGCTGGCGGAGCGCCGGGGCCGTCCCACATCCCGGGGCCCGGACGCGGAGCCCCGCCATGACCCAAGACCTTCTCGCCCACACGGACGCGGTGCTGTTCGACGCCTACGGCACCCTGTTCGACGTGCACGCGGCGGTGCAGCGCCACGCCGCGGCGGTCGGGCCCGACGCCGGCCATCTCTCCGAGGTGTGGCGGAACAAGCAGCTCGAGTACAGCTGGGTACTCGGGCTGGCCGGGCGCTACCGCAGCTTCTGGGACCTCACCGAGGCGGCCCTCGACCACGCGCTCGCCCTGCACCCGGCGGTGGACCGGGCCTTGCGTGAGAAGCTCCTCGACGCCTACCGCGACCTCGACGCCTATCCTGAGGTGGCGAGCGTGCTGGAGCGACTGCGCGCTCGGGGCCTGCGGACGGCGATCTTCTCGAACGGCGACGCCCCGATGCTGGCGCGCGCCGTCGCCTCGGCCGGCTTGGGCGACCATCTCGACGCCGTGCTCTCGGTCGATGCCGCGGGGGTCTTCAAGACGGCGCCGGCCGCCTACGCCCGGGCGCTGGAACAGGCCGGGGCGGAGAAGAGGCGCGTCCTGTTCTGCTCCTCGAACCGCTGGGACATCGCGGGCGCGACCGCCTTCGGGCTGCGCTGCGCCTGGATCAACCGGAAGGGTCTGCCCGACGAGTACGCGGATCTGCAGCCGGCGGCGGTGCTGGCGGACCTCCGTGGGCTCCTGTCGGAGCGTTGATCCGATCCCGGGCAATCCGCGTCACGGCAGGCGGAAGACGCGCCTGCCGACGCGCGCCCAACACGATTGTGCACGTTCCGTTGGCGGATTTTTAAACATCCGGGCGCTGAACTCGTCCCGCACCAGCGGGAGAGTTTTGAGCGTGCGCACCACCCTGTCCTTCGGGCCGATCCGTCACGGGGCGCGCGCCGCGCTCGTCGGGGCCCTCCTCATCGCCGCGGCAGTGCCGGGCGAGGCCCGCGACGGCCGCA
>NZ_LSIX01000534.1:0-1582 GCF_001556475.1 Methylobacterium sp. CCH5-D2
TCCTACGCGCTGCCGGGCATCTTCCCGCCGGTTCCGCTCGACGGGCGCCTGCTGATGGACGGCACGCTGGTGAACCCGGTGCCGGTGGCGCTCGCCCGGGCGATGGGGGCCGACCTCGTGGTCTGCGTCAATCTCGGCTGCGAGTCCGGCGCGCGGGGCCACGTGATCGAGCCCGAGGCCACGGACCCGGTCGAGCGCGCGGTCGCGGGCGCCGTCGAGGCGCGCCGCCGCTGGAGCCTGTTCGGAGTCGTGCGCGGGCGCCGCCGCCGACCGCGCGATCCTGTCCCGGCCGCGCCCGGCATCGCCCGGGTGATGTTCGACGCCTTCAACATCACGCAGGACCGGATCTCGCGCGCCCGCCTGGAGCGCGACCCGCCCGATCTCAGCATCGGCCCGGAGCTCTCTGGGATGGGCCTGTTCGAGTTCCACCGGGCGGCGGAGGGCATCGCCCTCGGCGAGGCGGCGGCCCGCGCCGCCCTGCCCCGCCTGCGCGCCCTGATGGCCGGCGCGAGCGCCAGGGCCTGAAGTCCCGGATCCCGAAGGTCTACGATCTTCGGCGGGTCCAGGCAGGGTTCCTGATCTTGGCCCTGGTCGGCGAAGCCAAGCTCGGGGCGGAGGCTCGGGGCTCTGCCCCGAACCCCGCCGAAGGGTCTCGACCCTTCGGGATCCCCGGACCTATGCCGTGGTGATGTAGTCGCGCAGGGCCTGATGCTCGGCCTCGACGGTGGCGATGCGCCGCTTCACCACGTCGCCGATCGAGATCATGCCGACGAGGCGCCCGTCCTCGCAGACCGGAACGTGGCGGAAGCGGCCCGCGGTCATGGTCTGCATCACCTCCTCGACGGTGGTGGTGCGGCCGCAGGTGGTCACCTTGCGGGTCATGTGGGCGGAGACCGGCTCGTCGAGCGCGGCGGCGCCGAGCTTGGACAGCACCCGCATGATGTCGCGCTCCGAGAGGATGCCGGCGACCGCGCCGTCCGCCTCCGTCACCACGAGCGCGCCGATGCTCTTCTCGGCGAGCAGATGGATCGCGGCGTCCAGCGTGTGGGCCGGGCTGATCGTGACGACGGAACTGCCCTTCTCGATGAGTATGCGTGCGACGGTCATGTCCCCTCCCTGCCTGGAGATGCGCGCCGCAGCCCCGCGGCGCACTGGTTGCGGCCCGGCCGGGTTGATCCCGGCTCTCATGCCGATCGCGGCAAGTGTGTGGCCAATGTTTCCGGATGGCAAGCGCCGGGCGCAAGGAGGCCCTGCGATCTCCGCATGGGCGCGGCGGGGCCTCAGCGCGGGGAGCGGCTCAGGGGATCGAGGAACGGGAACAGGAAGAAGCCGGCCGCGAAGCCGCCGAGATGCGCGTCCCAGGCGATCGAGGTACCCTCGCTCCCGAACGGCAGGGCGATGATCCCGAACAGCAGGTTGGTGACGAGCCAGATCACCAGGAAGGTCACGGCCGTGCGGTTGCGCAGGAGTTCGGGCAGCGTCTCGGGCGGGCGGCGCGGCGGCAATTGCCAGGGCTGGCTGCCGTAGCCGACGGCGGGCGGCTGGAACGCGAAGCGGGCGGCGGCCGCCATCAGCGCCGAGA
>NZ_LSIX01000535.1:0-29460 GCF_001556475.1 Methylobacterium sp. CCH5-D2
ATCCGCCGCTACGGCGGTGGGGACAGGCCGCCGCCGCTGCACTGGAAGGCCTGCCACCCGTCGACGGTGAGGCGCTTCAAGGCCGAGATGACCTGCTCGCAGGGTCACGCGCTCGTGCTGAAGGACCACACGGTCACGGCGGAGGGCCGGGTCCTGCCGAGCGTCGTCTGCCAGGCTCGCGGCTGCACGTTCCACGAGTTCGTCCGCCTGGACGGTTGGGCGGCAGGCGAGCTGCGCTGAGGCGCGGCGGAGCTCAGGCGGCGAGCACGTCCTCCTCGCCGCCCAGGGTCTCTGGCCTGACCTCGCGCCCCTCGTCGTCGAACGCGTAGAGGAGGGCGATGCGGCGGCCGGTCCAGACGTACCGGTAGTGCACCGTCTGGATCGAGCGGCCGAGCACGCTTGCCCTGAGCACGGCCAGGCACGTCGCGCTTGAGCGCTCGGGAGGGTGGTAGAGAACCCCGTCGGCCTCGGAGGATACGCGGGCGCCGATCTCGCGGCACGCCTTCGCGTCGAGATCGGCCGGGACGTGGCGAAGGTCCACGAAGCGTCCCTCGGCCGGCGTCCGCAGCATGCGCATGTCGAGGCCGATGGGCGCCTCACGGGTCCGGGCGAGAAACCTCTCGCGACGCGCCACCGACACGGCGAGCGCGGTCTGGCGGTCCGCAGCCAGTTCCAGGCACGGCCTCAGGTGATCGAAGAAGCGGCTGCCCTCCGGGTTGCCGTAGGCGAAGGGCGCGTGGTTCCAGTTCTGCAGCCTCGGGGCATCGGCCGGGACCCCGGGTCGGAGCCGCGCGAGGCGGTCAATCGAGCGGAGGCGCGGGTTCGTGATGTCCTCGACCGCGACGAGGGCCTCGACCCTGCCGTCGGCCACGAGCCCGTCATAGACGGACACGGGCGGAAACCGGGACGGGATCAAGCGGAACGCGTCACCCTTCCACGTCGTCAGGGAAAAATCTTCAGCCGCCACGCTGAGCATCCAGGTAGATGCGGACCTTGTACAAGTCCGCGAATTTCCCCGAGAGCATGACGTCGAGCGCGCTCGCCCCATCGAAATACTCGTTCGGCGCCCTGATCCACTCGTCCCCACGCTCGTCTACGGTAAACAGGATGCGCAGCGCCTTCCAGATCGAGAGAAGGTGAGACACCCGCTCCGTCGTGTCCGGCGGGATGCTGCCCCCTTCCTTCTTCCACTTGAAAAACGTCGACCGCGCCGGCGAACCGAGAAGCGCGATCTGCTCGTCGGCGCTCAGGTGCCACCTGTCGGCCATCGCGAAGAACGCTTCGAGCTCCACAGGGAGCCGCGACGACCCAGCCTCGTTCCGGGCGCCGTGGGCAGAATTCGTCATCAACCCCTCCCTGGTCCAGAATCGGACTTGACGGCCGACCTAGTCCAGATACATACAGTCCCAGCCGAGACTGAAAGCGTCTTTTAGTCCAAGGCCGTCGTCCGTCAAGAGTGTGTACGGGAACGTCGGCGCGCGCCAGCAGGTGGAGACGAGGATGAAGGTTATGGATAACGCGCGGGCCCGCAGCTTCGTGTTCCCGGTGAACGGCGCCCCGGTTCGCTTCGACGACGGCGAGGTCACCGGGCGTGAGGTCCTCACCAGGGCCGGCCTCTTGCCCGCGAGCGAGCACCAGCTCATCCTGGTCCGGGGCGGCCGCACCCACCTCGTGGGCACGGACGACAAGGTCGACCTCGTCGCCGAGGAAGGCGGCGCGTTTCGCGGCTTCCGCAGCGACCGCAGCTTCTCCTTCACGGTGGACGAGGTCGGCCAGGTCTGGGGTGACGGCCGGATCGAGGTCGACGAGCTCCTCGCCATCCTGCACGTCCCGGCAGGCCACGACCTCGTGCTGGAGCGCGAGGACGAGCCCGACAAGATCCTGCGGCCCGGCGGCGCGGTGTCGTTCGAGACTCGCGGCGTCGAGCACATCGTCTCGCGGCGCGCGCAACGGCCGGACTTCGTGCTGGTGACCGTGTTCACCACGAGCGGCGTTTTCCCGGCCGAGGGGGCGGTGCGGGTTCCCGCGACGACGCCGGTCGCGGACGTGCTGGTCCGCGCCGCGCGCAAGCTGGAGCTCGGCGACACCGCGACGTGGATCACGACCGTCGGCAACCGCGACATCGATCCGTCCGCCTCCTTTGCCGGGAACGGGCTCTCCGGCGAGGTCGAGATCGAGTGGGGGCCCCGCGAGGGCGGTGGGGGCGCCCGTGCTTGAGCTGCTCTCCCGGGCCGCGTTCGAGCGCGACGTGCGCCGCCTCGATTCCCGAACCGCGGCCCACCGCAACTGGACGGTCCTTCAGGCGGAGTATCCCGTGCTCGACGTGATCCTCGGGCATCCGACCGCCGCGCCCCTGAGGCTCCGTTTCACCTGCGTCGATTGGGACGACCTCCCCCCGTCGGTCGAACTGCTCGACGCCGCCGGGCAACACCTCTCGCAGGCTCCCCCCGGGGCCGGCGGCATCTTCCACCCCAGTCCCCATCCCGTGACCGGCCGCATGTTCGTCTGCATGCGCGGAACGCGCGAGTACCACACCCACTTCAGCCATGTCGGCGAGCGGTGGGACGGTTACCGCGGCCAGTCCGGCCTGGATCTGCTCGGCATCCTCGACCAGATCTGGCGCTGCTGGAAGAGGGCGGTCGGATGACAGCCGTCGCTTGCACCGCCGCCATCCTCGCGGAAACCCTCGACCGCCTCCGCGTCGGGGGGCGGCGCGGCGAGGAGCGCGCCGTGCTCTGGCTCGCGCGCTCGGCCTCGGCGGCGCCGACGCCCGTGCAGGAGGTCTACGAACCCGAGCAGGCCACCGCCGAGGACTACTTCCACCTGCCGCCCGCGAGCATGCGCGCGCTGATGGGGCACCTTCGCGCCCACCGTCTCAAGATCGTCGCCCAGGTCCATACCCATCCGGGCAGGGCGTTCCATTCCGAGGCGGACGACGCCTGGGCCATCGTCCGGCATCGCGGGGCCCTCTCCCTGGTGCTGCCGCGCTTCGCCGCGACGGCGACGCCCGGGACCTTCCTGGAGGAGGCGATGGTCTACGAGCTCTCGGACGCTGGACTGTGGGAGCATGTGCGCCGGCCGGGCGAGCGCATCCGCATCGAGGTGACGCCATGATCACGCCCGCCCAAGAGAACGCCCGGATGCTGGCCGCCATCCTCGGAAGCGACGAGGACGACGCGTCCGAGCGCCTCAACCGGGCGGTTCTGGTCACCGCTCCTCCCGGCGGCGCGGACGCCGCCTGGGCGGCGGAAGTGGCGGCCCTGCTCGCGCGGACCGTCGGCGTGGTGACCTCGCCGGCCGAGGAGGCGCAGCTCGAACTCGTCATCGGCGAGGCGGCCGCGCGGACGGACCTGCCCCGGCTGCACGCCGCCATCGACGCCGGCGGCGCCACCGTCGATGTCCGCCCCGTCGGGCGGACGGGCGGCCCGCCGCCCCATCCCCTGCTGGCCGCCGTCGCCGCATGCCCGGCGGCCGCCGCGACCCTGCGGATGCTGCTCGACGACCCGGCACTTCCGGCCGTCGCCTACCCGCTCCGGCTGGACTTCGACCAGCTCGGCGTGCCGGACGCGGCGCTCGCGACGACCGTCGATCTCTCGGACGCCGTGCTCGTCGGCGCCGGCGCCGTGGCCCACGGCTTCGTTCGCGCCCTGCGCCACCTGCGCGCCGTCGGCCGCCTCCGCATCGTCGACCCGAAAACGGTAGGCTCAGGCAATCCCAACCGCTGCCTCTACCTGGGCGACGAGGATGTCGGCCGCGACAAGGCCGTCGCGCTCGCCGAGCGCGCCGCGGCCGACTTCCCCGAGCTCGCGTTCGAACCACTCGTCCAGGACTTCTCGGCCTATTGCAAATCCGCGGGGCCGCCCGCCACGGCCATCGTCACGGTCGACAGCAGGCGCGCGCGGCGCGGGATCCAGAAGGAGCTTCCGGGCCGGGTCCTCGACGCGTCCACGACCGACGTGCGCGGCGTCGTCGTGCACTCGCACCGGCAGCCCACGCAGGATGCCTGCATGGCCTGCATCTACCGTCACGTTCCCGACGAGCACGCGCGGGAGCGCTCGATCGCGGATGGGCTGGGCGTCGACCTCGCCGCGGTCAGGGAGGGTTTCATCTCGGCCGAGGCCGCCGGGCGGATCCATCGGGCCCATCCCCAGATCGATCCCGCGGGGATCGTGGGCACGGCCTATGACAGCCTCTTCAAGCAGCTCTGCGCCGCACAGACACTGCTGACACCGGAAGGCAGGCAGGTGCTCGCCCCGTTCGCGTTCGTGTCGAGCATGGCCGGCGCCTTGCTGGTGGTCGAACTTCTGCGCTCGAACGCGGGGGCGGCGGCGACCAACTATTGGGCCGTCGATCCCTGGAAGGCCCCCATCGGGCGGCGCCGGCTGCGGCGGGCGCGCGATCCGCACTGCGAGTTCTGCTCCAAGCCCGAATCGGACGCGGCGGCCGAGCACCTCTGGGGCCGGAACGCGGCGGGGTGACCTGCCGACGCCGTGATCGCTCGGGCCCGCGGGACCGTTTTCCGGGGCGGCGCGCTCCGGGCGGCGAGGCGCCCGGAGCGTCGGGCGGCCCCTGAGCGAGGTGGTGTCGAGGCCGATCTCGGCGGCACGGCGCGAAGTGCCGCGACGCCGGCGGATGAGGCGGAAGAGCCGACGGCAGGCGGGCCCTTCGCCGGGCTCCGGGGCGGACCTCGGGGCGGGCGCCGAGCGGGGCCGGTCACGGCAGGCCGTCCGGGTCGGCCCTCCCGGGAAGGGGCGGCGCCGGAGCTGATAGGACGTCCACGCCCATCGAGCGTCGCCCGTCCGCGGGCCACGCCCAGACATGGTCCGGCAGCCGGGCTCGCTCGAAGGACAGGCTTCCCGGGAAGTCAGGACAAATTGTGTTGAGAGCGTTCCTTCGGCGAGGCCGGAAATCGGGACAAGCTTTCGCGATAGCTTGGCCCGCCGGCCCACGCCGGATCGGCCGTTCCAAGCCCCGGGCGGCGAGCCCCGCCCAGTGGGCGAGAGCGCTGGCCTGGCGATCGTAGAGCCGCCACCGTGGTGGCGAAGGCGCGGACGGGGGGCGAAGCCAAGGGCCGGGCTGATCGACCGCTACCGTCGCTTCGTCCGGCATCATCGCTCCGCCTCGCTCGGGAGCGGCGGAACGCCCACGGCATCGGACGCCACGCGCGGTCACAAGCCATGGACATCCGCGGACGTGTAACCACCGCGATCCGCGGGACGAAATCCAAAGAAAACGGCGAGACGTACGCGCCCCATCGTCGATTGCGGAGGTGAATATGAAAACGATCCTGTTTGCCGCTGCTGCGAGCGCCGCTCTTTACGCGTCGGCCCTCGCGCAAGGGGGTGCCCCGTACAATGCCAGTGGGCAACAGGCAGGGGGCCCGCGTGCGGGGATGGAGCGGCGTCTGGGAGTGTCGGTCAGCACCCCGACCGGGAGCCTTCTGCCGACACAGCGAAGGAGCGATGTTCGGAGCCGCTGCAGGCCGGATGGCAAGGGCCAATATGCCGGCGGCTACCGCGGCGAGTTGGCGCGCCGTGGATGCGCATAGCGAGGCTCGCTTGCCGAGAGGAATTCGGTCTGGTGCGCCGGGTGCATGGTCGGGCATCCGGGCGGCGACGCCGGCGCCTGACACCGCCCGATGAGGTGGGTCGAGTGCGGGCATGAGCCCTTTCCGCGACGACCGCCCGATCGGCCGGTTGCGGCATCGGCACGCGCGCACTTTCAGGGGTGAGCTGCGCGACGCTGATGTGCCAGCCGAGGTGACCCGGTTCGGCGAACGGGACGGCGTCGAGCTTCTCTCGCTGTCGAGTGCCGGGCGAGGATGGCCACGTGCACCGGCTCGTCACCTATCCAAACAGGGCGCACTCCATCGTGCGAGCGCGCCGCCATGGAGCCCGCGCAGGGCTTGATGGTCACCGCGGACCGACGGGATGCCCGCCCTTGGGAGCCGACGCCTCGGGGCATCCCTCGGGGAAGTTGCGCGGCAATCCCTGGCCCGCAGGGACCGGGTCGGCTATCCCCTCGCGCCTCACTGAGAGCGACGCGATGGCTGCCGATTTCCACGACTGGGACAAATCAGACGCATGGCAAACCGACCACCCGGTCATCCGGGCATTCGGCCGCCTGCGCACCACGGTCGCCCTTGGGAAGCTCGCCGGCATCGCATCCCTACCCGCGAGGTTGAGCCCGCGGCAGCGGGGCGTCCTCCTGGCAGCCCTGGAGCGGTTGTACGCCGGTGGCGTCCGGCCGAGCCTGGCCGAGGACACCCGGCGAGGCCTGGGAGCGATGGCATCGACCGGCGAAGTGACGTCGCGTGGCGTCGGCTGGCGTCAACTTGCCCCGACGCTCGGCCTCGGGGCGGGAGCGTTCGATCCGGATCGAGCCGCGGAGGAAGGGCGGCACCATCTCGTCGCACAGCTGCTCGCGATGTCGCCCAGATACTGGGCCGACCCGGTTCAGGCCATTCTGTTCACGGCCCTGCAGTACGGCTTGGAAGTCGCCCTCCGTCGCGGACGCTGCAAGCCCGAGCCGCTCAAGACGGAAGCGGTGCTCCATTACATCCAAAGCGCGGTCGAGCACCGTGTGATCCCGGCCATGGACGAGGCGGGAGCCGGCCTGCCGGAAACATACACGCTCGACCTCGGCACCGCCTCCATGCTGGAGGGCCGGGATCTTCTCGCGGCGGACCTCGCGGTCGTCGCCGGCGTGCACGTCCTCGGGCGCCCGATGTACCGGATCGTCCTCTTCCAAGCCAAGAACGCGACCGCGACGGGCTTGACCGACGTCGGGAGGAACGAGGGACGGCAGCTCGACACGTTCCTCTCGACCGGGATGGGCTGGTACCTCTTCTACCCGGCCTGGGCGAGGAAGGGGGCCTTCATCACGACCGTCATGCCGGCGACCGAGGTGTTCCACGATGTCTGGGCCCACGGTCAGGCGCCGGCCTTCGGGCAGGTCGACGCCTATGGCGGCGAGCGCTCGCCCGGGTGGGATTTCGCGTCGTTCGTCAGCATCGCCATGTCCTCCGGCCGCGACCTGTCGTTGGGGCGTCTCTTCCCGGACGCCGAGACCGCCGCCGAGGCTCTCTCGGACGACCGCAGGCAACCCTTGGCGGCCGACATCATCGCCATCGACCGGACGGGAAGGCTCGCGCTCCGCGACTTCATCGATGCGACCGCCAGCCTGGGGTACGGGGACGGACGGGTCTCGTCCTTTCCGTCCAGGCGTCATGCCGCGCACCGCCGCGACGAGGCGGGAAGTCCGGGCGACCCGTTTGCGCCCGGTTGGTGAGACCGTTCAGTCCGGCAGGCCGAAGGTCATCTCTCGGGCGAGGCAACCCGCGCGCAGCGAGGTGAGCCGGTCGCACGATTGGGCCAGCGTGCGGAGGACGTCCAGTTCCTGCGCGGGCGGCAAGAGATCGACGACCAGGCGCTCGACGTCGCGGTAGACGTCCTGCGACATCCAGGCGAGAAGGAACTCGGCCAAGCCGCGCCGCAGGGCTCGGTCGTCGCCGACGACCGCTCGGATCCGCCACTGCCACAGGCCCTTCTCCGCGTTGCCCAAATGGCGCCACACGGCGCGGGCGCCTGGGATATCCATGGGCAGGTCGGCAAGCTGGGCGTGCAAACGGACGATCATTTCCCCTGACGGAAGATCCCGTAGCGCCAAGACGAAGGCCTCCTCTCGCTCGGCGTCGGCCAACTCCGAGCGGACCGCGCGACGCCGGCGCGCGAGGTGCAGGAGGCTCAAGGCAGCGAACACCGCGCTTGCCGGCTCCGAGCCCTCCAAGGCGCGGACACCCGAGACGATTGCCGCCATGAAGGCCTCTGGATCGTCCTCGAAGAGCGGTTCGAGCCGAACGAGACGCCGGATGTCGTTGGCTTTCCAGGCGCGTGCGCCGGCGATGGCCCGCAGCCATTCCGCAGCGGCTGGCATGCCGCCAACCCTGTCCCGCAGGTCGGCACGGCCCTCAAGCTTCCCGAGCAGCGTTGGGAGCCACCTCTCGTCGGACAGAACGTCCCGGAAGGCGGCGAGGTAGTCTCCCGGGGGCGGTGCGCAGCGCTCGAAGAGGCGGGCTACCCCCCGTTCGATCGCGGGAGCAAGGATTTCCGCTTGAGCGAGGACGGCGGCGTCGAACGCGGTTCGGTCGCCTTCGACCATGGAACGCAGGCTGTGGAGCGCAAAGGCGTCGTCCCTGAAATCGAAGATGAGGTCGCTGACCGGCGCGGTCACGCCGAAGGCCAGCGCCGCCGTACCGTCCCCGCAGACCCGGAGCGGCGCGCCGTTCAGGAACGACAACAGGCGCCCGGGTTCGCCGCGCGCGCATCGAAAGCCTTGGGCGACGAACGCGGCGGCCTTCCCTCGAAGGTATGAGGATACTGGGTCGGAGGGCGCCCAGTGGCGTTGGATCTCCTCCAGGCACCGGATTGCCCGACCGCATCCTTCTTCCAGCGGCCAGGCGCCGTGCTCGATCGCCAGGATCGACAGCAGCGTGAACAAGGCGTGCTCGCGCTGCGTCAGCGGCGGTGTTCCGAACCGGTCGAACATGCCGATCCGGTCCCTCTCGCTCGGGACGTTGTCGCGTATCCAACGGTCGAAATCCTCTGCGACATCCGCCTCACGGAGCGGTTCGGGCAGCGCAAGGCGGGCAAGCCTCTTGATCGGGTGCGGGTCACCGTCGGTCGTCAGGTCAAGAGGTTGTACGCGCACGTGCTGTCTTCCTCTGCGGCTCCGGCCGTCGCGAATCCGCCACGTCGGCATTGTCCTTGCAGCCTTGCCGAAAGCAAAGTGGGGCGGACCGATAGGGCGGGCCCGCGAGAGCCATCGGGATGGCAGCTTCACCCGAAGTCGATCCCGCCCGCCGGTCGATTCTGGCCCCAGTTCCGGTTCCCGCCCCCGCAGGCGCAGGCACGACGGCCTTTTCGGGTTCGTGAAGCGGGGTCAGTCACGGCTCCTGTCCCGACCGAGCGCGGCCGACAGATCGCTTCCGCGCCTGGCTCCTGGGCTCGCGGACGCTCGTGGAGGCGCGTTCGACCCAGCGCATCCCGTCCGTCACCGGAGGCGGGCCAGACGGGGGCTGCCAGAGGCGTTCGGAAGGCCCCGTTCACGCCCTCCGTGCAGCCGCGACGCGCTGGCCTGATCGCGACAAACCCCACGAAGTTCAGCCTTCTCTGGCAATCGAGACAAACTTTGTTGAGAGCGCGCCTTCAGCGCACGCCAAAATCAGGACAGGCTTTCTAGAGAATTTATCCCGCCGGAGGGTGGGGGGCACGCCCGGCTTCTCCGATCATTCTTGCGCGGCCCCCATCCCGGCGGTTGGGTTGCTCAACCAGGCCGGCGAAGTGCGAACGAATTGTCATGGGGCCGCGTCCCGGACGACGTCGCGGAGCCTGCGGTCCCGCCGCGGATGCGCGACAAGGTTCGACGTTGTGGTTGAAGCCGACCCAGCTCGTCGGGAGATGTCGAGGCCCCGATCGATCCGGCGCAGCGAGCAAGTTCGGGCCGTGGCGGTGTCGAAACCGGTCGCCCTGGGTGCCGCAATCCGTCCCTGGCGTCCCCTTGCACTCAGATGGCCTTACGCTGGCGTGAGTGCAGCCTCATGGGAGCCCGCCAACTCCCCAAGCTCCGCCCCTCATCGGAGCGCAGGAGAGCCCTACGTTGTGCTATCGTGCCGAACGCATGAGCGCGCGACTAGGAGGGCTGCAGAGGCCGATTGTCATCAAAGTCAAAGTTCTTTGAGAGCAGCAGCACGCAAGGGCAATGTTCTAAGAGAGTCGAGTTAAATTCGATTGAGGAGGTCCCTCGGGCGGCCCCCGAAATCAGGACAAACTTCGTTGAGGAATTACAGCGCTCGAGGGCGCCTCGCGGCCGGATGCCGCGACGCGCGACGGCCGATCGCGGCAGCCCTCGATCAGGCTTCGCGCGGCGGCGATCGGACGGGATCGGCTGCCGCCCCTCGGACGCCGTCCCGCCTCGCCCGCCGCCGTGTCGAACTGAGGCCGTCGGCATCGCGACCGCCTCAGTTCGAGACGCGTATCGAGCTCGTGATCTTCTGGAAGAGCCGGTTGACGGCCGCGGTTATGCCCGGACCGTCCGAGGCCAGGATCGCATTGGACGGCGCGCTCACGCATTTCGGAAACGCGGCCTGAATCTGGCTCGCGAAGGGGCTGACAAACTTATTGTAGTACCCCCCATCGTCGGTATACGGATAGTAGTAGGTATTGATTGCATAAATGATCGCGTTCTTCGCCTTGAATGCCGCGCAGCTATCCGCCCAGTTCCCGTCACTGTAGCCGGCCCATAGTTCAGATCCGATCAGATCCTGTGCGCCATCCGTGATGAGAACGAGGATCGTCTGCGGAGAAGTGCTGGACGACCCGTCGCCTCCCAGCTTCGGCAAGGTCTGGGCGAGGCTCGACAAGGCCGCCGTGATATTCGTATGCCCGATCACCGACTTGTAGGGGGCTGTAGCCAGCAGCTCGACATCCAGCCACGCCGCGGCCCGCGTCACGTCCGACAGCATGGATGTCGGCTCGATGAGCGTTCGCAGCTTGTCGGAGAAGGTATAAATCGCGGCGGAGTAGAAGGCGCTGGCATTCGATCCGCTGATGGATTGCATCTGCGATAAGAAATTCGCGATCGCAGTCTTCGCGTAATCCATCTTGAACACGATGCCCCGCATACGCCCTTTCGTCAAGGTGTCGTCCCCTAATTGATGACACGCGAACGTACAGCCAAAACTGTCCTTCGTCTTCTTGATGTCGGCAACGGTACCTCCCACAGCCATCGACTGCGAGACATCGACCAAGAAAACAATCTGGAAATATTTTATAAGACTCTTCGATGTGGACGTCGACGATGCGCGGATCGGCATCGCCTTGAAGCCAAATAGTTTCATGAAAATGGGATTGTATGTTGCATCGACGCCGGCGGAAACCGTCCCGGAATTCTGATTGTAGATCACGCTCGGTAGACCGATCACGATATTGGAAAGGTTCTTCTCGAGCTGCAGATTGGCTTGTATGGCGTTCACCGTCTGGGTCTGAATCGTCGGATAGTACCGACCGACCGAGCCGAAGCCGTTGACGGCCACGTAATCCAGCAGGTTGCGCGATCCAGTGACCGTCGCGGCATCGACGGCCGCCTGGACCCGCGACCGGAGCGTCGACAACAGGGTGACATCGATCGAGAGCCCCGCGAGACCCAGGATCGCCCCCATCATGAGGGCGGCGCTGATCGCGAGCGAAGCTCGGCCGTCGCGCGCGAAACGCCCCACGAGCGCTCGCACGCCGCGCGACAGAAATGCAATATTCAACTTCCGTTTGTCAAAACATCCCCGAGACTCGACCATCGATTGTTCCGATACCGCGCCTGTTCAGGCGGATATCGATACCCGAAGGGCGTAAACAGTTTTGAAATGAGTCCGGCTCATTTTCCAGCCGCACGCAACATCGTGCGCGAGATCTGTGTGTAGCCCATGCCCTGGCGATGGAAAGGCCGCCCGAAACTGTTGAAACGCTTCTTCTTCAACAATCGGGGAACATCCGCCGTCGAATTCGGCCTGCTGGCAACACCCTTCCTGGGCATCGTATTCGCTACGCTCGAAGTCGGCTACACGCATTTCCAGCAGGCGGCGCTCGCCGAGGCCGTCGATCAGGTCGCCCGCACGATGGCGATCGGATCCATCCAGAACAATACATCGATCAATGATGCCGTCTCCTTCAGAGACACCTACCTGTGCGCTTCCAACGGGAAGAGGCTCATCCCGTCGAACTTCGATTGCAACCGTCTTGCCATCGATGTTCGACCAGCCTCTTCTTTGAACGCGATCAATGTGACGAACGACGTCTATAAGAGTGCGAGCAATAAATTCTGCCCCGGGCAGGGGGGCACGACCGTCGTGATGCGTGTTACCTATCCCCTGCCGACCATCTTCCCGGTCAACATCTTCAACCGGTCGGTCGGGCTGGCGAACGACGTCCCCAACCGCACGGGATGGTTCCGCATCCTGTCGGGATCCGCGATCTTCATGATCGAGCCGTTCGGATCCTACGTTCCCCCGTCCGGGTGCTGAGGATGCGCGCGCGCCACGCCTGGGCCGCGTTCGCGCCGAGCCGCGCGGGATCGATCACGGTCGAGTTCGCCCTCATCTTCCCCGTGCTCCTGTTCATCTATATCGGAGCCGCCATCGTCTCGGACGTATCGATCACCGCCAAGAAGGTGAATGCGCTCTCGTACATGACTGCGAACATCGTCGCGCAGGAGCCGGCGCAGGACCAGACCTCCTCCTATCCGATACCGTCCGATGCGATCGCGGCATCCAAGCTCTCGGAGATCGCGAGCGGCGCCCAGTCCATCATGGCCCCGAAGAACATCAGCAATTTCGGATTGACGATCAGCGCGATCGACATCACGAACAGTCCGAGCGGTTCCTGCTGCATCGCCAAGACGCGCTGGAGCTACACCAGCAACGGCGTCCTGCGACCCTGCGCCGTGAATCTTTCGGGCACGGCCGCTCAGAGCTTCTCCGCGTCCCAGATCCCGCAATCCCTGCTGCAGAACGGATCGGCTCTTCCCCATCCGATCTATCTCATCGTCTCCGATGTCTCCTTCGGCTACGTCCCCCTGCTGGGATCGAGCATCGTCGGCAGGATCAACATGGTGCGGTCGAACTTCACGCGTCCACGCCAGATCGGGCAGGTCAACGTCGTGGGCCTTCCGACCGGTCAGACCGAGACCGGAAAGGTGTGCTACTGAGGATCGACGGCGACCGAGCCGGCGCCCTGGCCGATCCCGCCCTGCAGACCCGCGACCCGGCACGGCCAGCGGGGCCCGCCCGACCCTCGACCGCCTCCGCCTGCGAGGCCTGACGGATGGGGGGTCGTCTTCAGGGCCGCTGGCAGTTCATCGCATCGGCGGCCTCGACGACGCTCAGCGCCCGCTCGCGCACCTGGCGCGACACGCCCGGCCGCTCGGAGACGGCCGCTGCCTCGCGCTTGAGCACCGCGTCGCAGGCGCAGGACCGGTGGCCGGCCGCGTCGTAGCAGGCGTCGTGGCGCTGGCAGGCGGCGTCGAGGGCGTCGGTCGGCGGCAATCCCTCGCCCTGCTGGCCAGCCCCGCAATAGTTGCCGTGGAACAGGGCCTTCCCGGCCAGCACCGCGGCGAGGTCGGCCTTCGGGAGCGGCGGCTCCTCCGGCCGTCCGCTCGGGTTGAGGTCGTTGACCGGGCCGCCCGCCTTGGCGGCCGAGCCGCGCAGGGCCTTCGGGATCCCGGAGTCCGAGCCCGGCTCGCCGAGCGACTCAGCCGTACGTCCGTTCGGGTCGGCGAGATCGGGGAGCGGCGGGGGCGGGCCGGGCCGCGGATCCTCGACCTCCACGCCTGCATCCGCCGACGGAGCGGCCTGCTGCGCGAACGTGCCCTGGACGGGGGCGAGGCAGAGGGCGCAGAGGGCGAGGATGCGGAGGCTGGGGGGCACGGATCATCTTCCGGATGGAGCGTGCCCCGGAACACGCAACCCGGCCGGACCGTTCCGGCGCCTCAGGGTTGGGGCGCGACCGGCTGGTTCGGGTCGCTGAGCTGGATCGTCCAGCTCTTCTGCTCGCCGGTATCGACCTCGAAGAAGCCGTTGCGGTCGTAGCCGCGGGCTAGGCAATCCTCGACACCCCGGATCGTGAATTCGGAATCGCGGGTGCACATCAGCGAGCGCCCGCTCCACTCGCCGCCCCGCGTGTAGTCGACCGCGAACACGTAGTAGAAGCGCGCCGCCAGCGACCCGCGCAGCAGGGTCTCGCAGCCCTTCGGCGCGAGGTCCCACCAGCCCTCCGTCACCCAGCCCTGCGGGTCGCGGTAGCCCAGCGCGATGCCGACCTTGCTGGGCGTGAGGTTGCACAGGCGCAGGTCCGCCCACGCGGGCACGGCGGCGAGCAGCAGCCCGCAGGTCGCCAGCAGGAGGCCCCCCGCACCGCGACGCAGACAGGCCGGCACGGGTCCCAAAAAGCTAATCGACGAGGATGATGCGGCAGTCGTTGACATTGGTGCGGGTGGGGCCGGGGCGGACGAGGTCGCCGAGGGTCTCGAAGAAGCGGGTCGAGTCGTTGTCGGCGAGCATCGCGGCCGGATCGAGGCCGGCGGCACGCGCCCGCGCCAGCGTCGTCTCGTCCACGAGGCCGCCGGCCGGGTCGGTGGCCTCCCCACGCCCGCCGTCGGTGCCGTCGGTGTCGGCCGCGATGCCGCGGATGCCGGGCTCACCGTCGAGCGCTATGGCGAGCGCCAGCGCGTATTCCTGGTTCGGCCCGCCGTGACCCTCGCCCCGGATCGTGACGGTCAGCTCACCGCCGGAGATCAGCGCGACCCGGCGCCCCTCGGCCTTCGCCTTGCGGGCAAGATCGGCGTGCTCGGCCGCGACCTCGCGCGCCTCGCCCTCGAGGTCGGCGCCCAGCATCACCGGCTCGTAGCCCGCCTCGCGCGCGGCGGCGGCGGCCGCTTCCAGCGCGTCGATCGGCCGGGCGATGATGCGGTACTCGGCCCGCGCGAAGGCCGGGTCGCCCGCCTTCGGGGTCTCGTTGTTCGGGTCGTTGAGGAGGCGAACCGCCGTCTCGGGCAGGGGGATGCCCCGCCGCTCGCAGATGGCGCGGGCCTGTTCGAGGGTCGAGGGGTCCGGCACGGTCGGGCCCGAGGCGATCACCGCCGGATCGTCGAAGGGCACGTCGGAGATCGCGAGCGTCAGGATCGAGCGGGCGTTGCGGGCGGCGAGCGCGAGGCGCCCGCCCTTGATGCGCGAGAGGTGCTTGCGCACCGTGTTGATCTCGCCGATGGGCGCGCCGGAGCGCAGCAGCGCCCGGGTGATGGCCTGCTTCTCGGTGAGTGTGAGGTCGCCGGCCGGGGCGATCCAGTTGGCCGAGCCGCCGCCGGAGAGGAGGACCAGCACCTCGTCCTCCGGCCCGGCTTGCGCGGCGATGCTCAGCGCCTCCCTGGTCGCCGCGATGCCGGCCTCGTCCGGCACCGGGTGGCCGGCCTCGACCATGCGGATGCCGGGCGCCTCCTGCCCATAGCCGTGGCGGGCGACCGCGAGGCCGAGGATGCGCGCCTCGGGCACCCCGTGCTCCTCGCGGTAGAACCGGCTCGCCACCGCCGCCATGCTGCCGCCGGCCTTGCCCGCGCCCAGGATGATCAGCCGCCCCGGCGCCGGCTGCGGCAGGTGCGCGCGCAGACACTTCTCCGGATGGGCCGCCGCGATGCCGGCCGCGAGGAAGCGGTCGAGCAGGGTGCGGGCCTGTTGCACGGCCGGATCGGTGGGGGCGGTCATCGCGGGGCTCCTCGCCTGTTCGTCTCTCGCGTGCGGTCTCTTCTCCACCGACCCGGCGCCGCGCGAGGCGAGGGGCAGGCGGGGCCCGATTCTTGCCGGGGGCGCACGATCCTTGATACGTGCTTGCCCGAGCCCGGGCCCGACGGCAAGGCTCAAGCTTGCGCGATCCTCTCCCGCCCCATCCGAGGAACCGACCGGCCCCGTGAACGCCCCCACCCGCACCGACAGCGCGACACCCCACCCGGTCGAGATCGTCCCGGGGGATCCGGCCGGCGGCCTGATCCTCGCCTGCGACCACGCCTCGAACCACGTGCCGCCCGACATCGCGCTCGGCGTGGCGGAGGCGGAGTTCGGCCGGCACATCGCCTACGACATCGGCGCGGCGGGGGTCACGCGCGGCCTCGCGGCGCTGCTCGGCGCGCCCGCGATCCTCACGAACTTCTCGCGCCTGATCATCGACCCGAACCGGGGCCGCTCCGACCCGACCCTGGTGATGCGGCTCTCGGACGGCGCCGTCGTGCCGGGCAACGCCCGCATCGACGCGGCCGGCAAGGCGGCCCGGCTCGCCCGCTTCTACGACCCGTTCGACGCCGCGATCGACGCGGCCGTGGCGGCGGCCGAGGCTGCCGGCCTCGCGCCGGCGATCGTGACGATCCACAGCTTCACGCCCTACTGGCGGGGCGTCGCCCGGCCCTGGCAGGTCGGGATCCTTTACGACCGCGACGAGCGCCTGAGCCGCCCGCTGATCGACGCCCTGCGGGCCGACCCGGCCGGGCTGACCGTCGGCGACAACGAGCCCTACGGCGGCGGCCTGCCGGGCGACACGATCGACCGCCACGCCACGGCCCGGGGCCTCCCGAACGCGCTGGTCGAGATCCGGCAGGATCTCATCGCCGGAGAGGCGGGGCAGGCGGAATGGGCCGAGCGCTTCGCCCGCTGTCTCGCGCCGCTGCTGCCCGCCCGCGCCGCTTGACGCCGGGGCGGCTTCCCCCGACCTGAGGGGGAGACCTCTCACAGGAAGGCGCCATGAGCGAGATCGACCCGAAGACCCAGACCGAGCTGGAGGCCGCCGTCTTCCGCCGCCTCGTCGGCCACCTGCGCGGGCGCGCCGACGTGCAGAACATCGACCTGATGAACCTCGCGGGCTTCTGCCGGAACTGCCTGTCGAACTGGCTGAAGGACGCGGCCGACGAGCGCGGCGTGCCGCTCTCGAAGGACGAGAGCCGCGAGCAGGTCTACGGCATGCCCTACGCCGAGTGGAAGGCGCGCCACCAGACCGAGGCCAGCCCCGAGCAGCAGGCAGCCTTCGCCAAGACCCCGCCGCAGCACTGAGGCGGCACCGGCGCGGAGGGCCGGCACCGGCGCGGAGGGCCGGCCTCAAGCTTCCGGTAACGTCGCTCGTCTACCACTCGGGTCAGTGCCAGGATGGGACGGCCCCGGGCGATCCGTGATCGCGGGGGCGCGCGCCCCGAGCGCCGACGAGGATTTTCATGAACGCCCATTCGATGCCGAAAGGTCCTGACATCTCCTCCTCGGAAGGCGTCGCCGCCGACGAGCTCAGGCAGTTCATCGAGAGGATCGAACGCCTCAACGAGGAGGCGGAGGGCCTGAAAGGGGATATCCGCGACGTGTTTGCCGAGCTGAAAGGCCGCGGCTTCGACGCGAAGGCCGTCCGAGCCATCCTGAAGATCAGAAAGCAGGATCATTCCGAGCGGCAGGAGCAGGAGGCCATCCTAGAGCTCTACATGCAGGCGCTTGGCATGACCTGAGGGCCGAGGCGGCCTCCGACGCATTCCAGCCCCCGGCGGCCCGCGCGCGGGTCCGGCCTCGACCGGCCCGGCGAACGAGGTCCCGCACGGCCGCCCCCATCTCGGGGTGGGCGCCGCGGCCGGGCCCGATGCACCGGCCGCGGCGCCCTCTTCAGGCCGTGAGGCAGGGTACGAGCGCCGCGGCACCGGGCGGCACGCGCGGGCGCGGCATCGCCACAGCCGGGCAGGGCGGCGGGTCGTCGTCGTCGTCACGACGTCGCGGGCGCACGTACCGATGCAGGACGGAGCGGCCCCGGGGCGCAGCCGGCTTCGGCCGCGGCGCGACGGTCTGGCGGTCGAGCCGTGCCAGGGCGGCCAGCACGGCGTCCACCGACACCGGCTCGGCCCTGCAGCCTGAGAGGCAACGCAGACCCGGTGCGTTCTCCACGGCGCAGGCGTCCGAGGCCCAGGACGCCAGGATCGCGCGCTTCTCGCCGCGGGACAGGTTCGGGTGGGCCAGAACCTCCCGCGGATGCCGGAACACGTCGCCCGGCGCGACGCGCGCCTGCCAGGCCTCGAACGATGCGGCTCGGCCGGCGGACGGGTTCATGGGGCCGGCATGGGTTGGGTGCGTCTCCATCGTCGACACGGGTCGGTCTCCCTGATGGTGCGAGTGGTTGCACGAAGAGGGTTATCGGCCCCGGAGGCCCGCATGGCTCCGGGACCGTCGTCGGTCGTTGGGGTGCCGCGCGGCTCAGGCGGCCTTCGCCGCGTCCTCGCCCCGGTCCACGACCTGGGGCGACGCGTTGTCCTGCCCGGCGGCGGTCTGCGTGCCGCCGATGGCGATGCGGCGCGGCTTGAGCGCCTCGGGCACCTCGCGCCTGAGTTCCACGGCGAGCAGGCCGTGCGCCAGGACGGCACCCGTGACCGTCACGTGGTCGGCGAGGTTGAAGGTCTGGCGGAAGGCGCGCGCCGCGATGCCGCGGTGCAGGTACTCGCGCGGCCCGTCCTTGTCCTTCTTCTGGCCGGTCACGGTCAGCGCGGTGTCGTGCTGCGTCAGCTCGATCTCGTCGGGCGTGAAGCCGGCGACCGCCATGGTGATGCGGTACGCGTTCTCGCCGGCCTTCTCGATGTCGTAGGGCGGCCATTGGGTGGACGGCTCGACCCTGGCGGCCTGGTCGAGCATCGAGAACAGGCGGTCGAAGCCCACGGTGGAACGGTAGAGCGGCGCGAAGTCGTAGGTTCTCATGACCACATCCTCCTGAAGAGCAACGTGATGACGAGGGCCGCCGGACATCCGGTCCGGCGCCCGGATGCGAGCCCGATTGGGGCCTCGCGCGCGTGAAACGCCGCCTCGGCGATTGAGTTCCACACGGGTGGGAATTTTTTTGGCGGCGAATGCCTCTGTGCTCCGACGGGCCCATCGCCTTCCGGGCCGAAGCCGGCCGTCCGGCGTCCTATCGCGGAAGGATCCTCGGCGCGGCGCCAGCAAATCCCGGTCCTGCGCGAGGCACGACGGAACCGGTGCCGGCGAACCGGGTGCGGCACCGGCACCGAGGCGATCCGCCGGGAACGGTCTCAGAGATAGAGGAACCCAAGGCAGATGGCGGCGCCGATCGTGGTCGTCATCAGACCGAACAGCGGCAGGACGAACCAGCGCTCGCCGTGCGGGTCGGCCGCGTGCCGTACCCGGGCGGGCGCGGCCTCGTTCCGGCGGGCGGTGCGGATCTCGCCGACCGTCGGCGCGAATCCCCCGGCCTCCTCGCAGGTTCCGAGCGGCGCCGCGCCGACGTCGCCGTGCGGGGCCTTGTCGCCGGTCGTGCCGCCGTCGATGTCGGCCTTGAGCTGCGCCGAGGTCGGCCGGGCCGATGGCGGCGGCCGGCCGAAATCGAGATTGGCCGGGGGCGGCGGGGTTTCGGAGCGGAAGAGACGCATGCTCGGTTCAGTGCCTCGGTTCGAGTCGCGAGCGCCCGATCGCGGGCGGGTGGGCCTCGTCGCTGCGTTCCGGACCGCCCCGGCCGGCTCGGCGGCCCCCTGACGGATCACGGGATCGACGCGCGGGGCGGCGCGTCCGAGGTTGGAAGGCGGCGCCAGACAGGCATCCCCGGATCATCACGACTTGGATGATCGGACCCGGGTTATGGCGCCATGTCTTCCGGCAGAAGACGCAGGTATGACGAAGCACCCTCAACGCCGAGAACGGCATCGGGTTCTCTCATGCGGCAATCGGACATCTTTCGATCTTGAGCGGTGATTGATCTCTTCTCCGGAGAAGCCGGGGGATTCACGAGGATCGACCGGCCGATCGCAACGGAAACGTGATCGCGCGCGCCGGATCGGCGGCCCGGCCACACCGTTCCCGTGGCTCCTCCCGGCCATCGGACCGGGACGTCCGAGATCAGGCTCACACGGATCGATGCGCGCGACCAACAAGCACTTCATGCTCTACGTTGCCGGCGTGGCGGCGATCGGCGTCGTCATCGTCGCGCTCTTCATGCAGACGGGGCCGACCCGCGATCAGGTGCGCGCCGCGAGCGGCACGCCCCAGCCGACCGACACCGTGTCGGGCCGTCCGTGAGATCCGGGCCCGACGCGGGGGGTTGCGGGCCGGCGAACCCGACGGCCGAGGCGACGGTCTTCTTCGACGGATCCTGTCCGTTGTGCCGGGCGGAGATCGATCACTACCGCCGCAGCGCGGGCGCGGAGCGGGTCGCGTTCGTGGACGTCGCGGGCGAGGGGTCCGCAGAGCGACTGGGACCGGGCCTGACGCGGGACGCGGCCCTTCGCCGATTCCATCTGCGCGACCGGGACGGGCAGCTCCTGTCCGGCGCCGCAGCCTTCGCGCGCCTGTGGACGGTCCTGCCCCGCTGGCGCTGGCTCGGACGCCTGATCGCGCTTCGCCTTCGCGACGGTCGGCCCGTGCTGCCGATCGCCGAGCTGTTCTATCGCCTCTCGCTCCCGCTGAGGCCGCGTCTCGCGCGACTGCTGACGCGCCTACGTCTGCTCTAGCCGTTCGAGGCCATCGAGCGGTGCGGACGGCTCCAACCGGCTTGCCCGCAGGTCCGCGAAAGCCGCACGGGGAATGAGCACCGCAATCATCCGGCCGTCGGCCGCGGTGAAGCGCACATCGACGGTATCGCCTCCATCGATCAGTTTGATGCCGGTGACGTCCCTCACGGCGACGGCGAAGGGAAAGAGCGTTTCATCGATCAAAGGCGTGCCTCCGGCCGCCTCAATGGATCGATCGCCGGAAGGGTTACCTCACGATCCCGTGATCCGCGCCGCGTCTCGGGTCGGGACCATTCGGACACGCCGCGGGACGCCCACGCGCGTGCGCCGGCCGCGCCGGCATCAGCGTCCCTATGAACGAGCCGACGGCCCTCTCGTCCGCCTAGGTTCTTCGCGCACCCGTCGCGCAGCCTCTTGCCCGGCCGGCAGCGCCTGCCTTGCTCTGGATCAAGGCCGCAGCCTCGCCGCACCGGCACAAGGCCCGGGTTGCGCAGCCGGGCCGCGCCGGGGTGTCCCGAAACCTGGTCCGCGCGACGACGGCCCGGCGCTCCAAGGAGCACGACCATGATCCGCCGGACGCTCGCGCTTCTCCTCGCACTTGCCGCGAGCGCGGCGCTCGTCGAGGCGCGGACGGCGGCACGCTCGCCAGATGCGAAACCGACCTTCATCGAGCCGACCGACGCGCCGCACCGCCACTGTGCCGGCGCATGCTTGAAGAGCGGGACCCTTCACTGGTTCTGTCGGCCTGAACAGGCCTGCTCGCTGGATTGCAACACCGCTCCTCCGAACCGGCACTGCCACGAGCCGCCTCCGTAGTGAGCGCCGGCGCGACGAGGCGGCTCTCGCGCTTCCAAGGACCGGGAGGCCGTTGGGATCCCCGGATGTCAGGCCAGCCGGCGGGCCGGTGCCGGCGTCCTGCGCTGGGCCGGGGCCCGGCCGCGGGACGGCGCGGCGCCCTTCCGGGCCGGACGCGCCGTGGCCGGCCGCGCCGCGCGGGCGTCGAGAAAGCTGCGGCAGGCCTCGAAGCGGGCCTCCACCTCCGGCGGGCAGGGGATGCCCTCGGCCTCGGCGAGGCTGCGGGCGTAACGCAGCATCGCCTCGCTCGGCGGGCGAACGCCGTCAGGCCCGCGCGCCACCGCTCCACCCTCGGAGCGCGGCCCGGCCTGCGCGTCGAGGAAGGCGCGGCACACCCGCATGCTGCTCTTGCAGCCGCGCGGCAGGGGCACGCCCTTGCGCTCGGCGAGGGAGACCGCGAACGCCACCATGGCGGGCGTCGGCGCCCGGTCGTCGCCTCGTCCTCCGGGTGCGCCCGGCGGGATCAGGCTCGGGTCGAGATCGATCGTCGGAGCGCCCGCGATCGCCGCGATCAGCGCGTCGAGCCGCAGACGGGTGCGCTGCCGGAAGTCCTCGGCCCGGCGCAGGGCCTCGGCTCGGGTCGCGGCCCGGCCGATCTCGGCGAGCTCCGCCTCGAACACCGCGCGCCCGACCGGGTCGCCGTAGGCCGGGAACACCGCCCGCACCGCCCCGATGAAGGCGAGGCCCACCTCGGTCACCGAGACCGCCGGGTCCTTGCCGGCGCCGAGGGTGACGTAGCGGCTCTTCAGGAGCTTGGGCAGGATCGTGTCGCGGGTCGCGGCCGTGCCGAGGCCCTTCGGCTCGTTCGGGTTGGCGGGGTTCTCCAGGGCGCGCTTCACCGCCGGGTCCTCGACCTGATCGACGAGCCGGCCCATCACCACCGGCAACTCGCCGCGGGTGATGCGGCGCGGCGGCTCGGTCACGGCGGTGGCGATCTCGGCACCCGTCGCGGTCGCGGCCTCGCCGTCGCGCACCGGCGGCAGGCGGGCCGCGCTCGCCTCCTCCTCGCGCCGCGCCTTGCCGGGAACGTGCTCGGCCTCCGTCTCGGCCTCGGCCCCGTAGACCGCGCGCCAGCCCGGCACCCGCACCACGCTGCCCGTGACCGCGAAGCGCTTGGCTCCCAAGGGCGTGCCCACCTCGGCCGTGACGCCGGTGCGCGCGTCGATCCCGTCGGGCAGGTGGGCGGCCAGATACGCCTTGGCGACGAGGTCCCAGAGCCGGGCCTGATCGGCCGAGAGCCGCCCGCGCTCGGGTACCTTGCGCAGCGGCACGATGGCGTGGTGCTCGCCCGGATCCTTGACGTAGGGGCCGCCCTTGCCCCGCCGGATCACGGGCTTCTCCTCCGGGGGGAAAAGCGGGCGCAGATCCGTCAGAACCCCCGTGACCGCCGCGACGATCGCGGGCGCGTCGCCGACCTGCCCCTCGGGCAGCAGCTCGGACTCGGTGCGCGGGTAGCTCAGATAGCCCTGGTCGTAGAGGTCCTGGGCGAGCTTGGCGGTGTGTTGCGGGTCCCAGCCGAAGCGCTTGGCGCAGCGCCGGGCGAGCGTGTCCTTCGAGAACAGGCGCGGCGGCGCGCGGCGCACGTCGCGCTGCTCGACGCGGATCGGCCCGGACCAGCCGGCGGCCGCCGCCCGGATCGTCTCGGCCATCTCGGGGTCGAGGATGCGCTCCTTCGGCGCGTGCCAGAGGGTCAGAGCGTGTCCGTCCGCCGTGTCGAGCTGCAGCGCGACCTTGAAGAAGTCCTGCGGCACGAAGGCCCGGATGCGCTCCTCCAGGTCGGCCAGGATGGCCAGCGTCGGCGTCTGCACGCCGCCGAAGCGCCAGGGCTCGCGGAAGGCCACCGGCCGCAGGCGCAGCGAGATGGCGCGCGTCCCGTTCAGGCCGAGATGGTAGTCCTCGTACTGGCGGCAGAGGGCCTCCAGATAGGCGGCGTAGTCCCGCTCGCCGGAATCGGGCTCGGCGGCCAGCCCCGCGAAGGCGCGCCGGATCGAGACGTCGTCGAGCGCGCCGAGCTTCAGGCGATCGACACGGCCGCGCCAGCCGAGATGCTCCAGCACCTCCCAGGCGATCATCGAGCCCTCGCGGCCGGGATCCGTCGCGATGATCACCCGATCGACCCCCCGGAGCGCCTCGCGGATCGCCGCGAGCTTGCCCGCGTGCGACTGGCCGGAGCGGTTCTGCCCGCAGGCGACGGGGATGGTGTCGAGCACGATCGGCAGCGCGTCGAAGCGCCAGGGCTTCCAGTCCGCCCGCACGTCGCCGGGCTCCTCGGCCGTGAGGAGGTGGCCCTCGGCGGCGACGCAGACGGTGTCCGGCGAGCGGAAGAAGCGCTTCAGCTCGCGCATCGCCGAGGGCTTCTCGAAGAAGAACAGCGTGCGGCCGGTGCTCGGGGCGGACATGGCTCGGACCGATGGGGGAGATCTGTTCGTGTTGTGTTCCAGTATGGACGCGAAGCGGGGCCGAGGGCAAGGCCCCCTGGCAGAGGCTGGCCCGGGCGGCCGGCGCGGATGCCGCCGACGGTCAATTCGGGATTAGAGCCCGCCCCCGGGCCTTTCCTCCCGCGGGGCCCGGCGGCATCGTCTGCGAGCGCGCCGGACCGTCGGCGCCGGGGGGATCACGGACGGCCGACCTTTCCCGAACCCAGGAGTCCCCCATGGACATCCGCAAATGCGCGGCCGAGGCGATCGGCACCTTCTGGCTCACCTTCGCGGGCTGCGGCAGCGCGGTGATCTCCGCCGCCTTCCCGGATGTGGGGATCGGGCTCCTCGGGGTCGCGCTGGCCTTCGGCCTGAGCGTGGTCACCATGGCCTACGCGATCGGCCACGTCTCGGGCTGCCATCTCAACCCAGCGGTCACCTGCGGCCTCGCGGCCGGGGGGCGCTTTCCGGCCCGCGACATCCTGCCCTACGTCGTCGCGCAGCTCGTCGGCGCCGTCGCGGCGGCGTGGCTGCTCTACGCCATCGCGAGCGGCGCCCCGGACTTCGACCTCGCCAAGGGCTTTGCGGCCAACGGCTACGGCGCGCACTCGCCGGGCGGCTACAGCCTGCCCGCCTGCCTCACGGCCGAGATCGTGCTGACCGCGCTCTTCCTCTTCATCATCATGGGGGCGACGCACGGCAAGGCGCCCGTCGGCTTCGCGCCGCTGGCCATCGGCCTCGCGCTGACGCTCGTGCACTTGGTCGGCATCCCGATCACGAACCTGTCGGTCAACCCGGCGCGCAGCACCGGCCCGGCCCTCATCGTCGGCGGCTGGGCTCTCGCGCAGCTCTGGCTGTTCTGGGTTGCGCCGCTCCTCGGCGGCGTGCTCGGCGGCATCCTCTACCGTTGGCTCAGCGAGCAGCCCGCCGCCCAGGTCACCGGCCTCACCCCGCCCGCGCCGGCGGAGTGAGCCGGAGGGTGCCGCTCAGTCGAGCTTGGCCAGCGCCTGCTCGACGTCGGCGATCAGGTCCGCGACGCTCTCCAGGCCGATCGAGAGCCGCACCGTCTCGGGGCCCACGCAGGCGGCGGCCCGCTCCTCGGGGCGGAGCTGCCGGTGCGTGGTCGAGGCCGGGTGGATCGCCAGCGACTTGATCTCGCCGATGTTGACGAGGTGCGAGATCAGCTCCAAGCCCATGATGAACTTGATCGCGGCCGGCTCGCCGCCCTTCAGCGCGAAGGTGAAGATCGAGCCCGGCCCCTGCGGCACGTAGCGCTTGACCAGCGCCTCGCCGGGCTGGCCGGGCAGGCCCGGATAGCTCACCCAGGCGACCTTCGGGTGGTCCTTGAGGCAGGCCGCCACCGCCCGCGCGTTGGCGCAGTGCCGCTCCATGCGCAGCGGCAGCGTCTCGATCCCGGTGAGCGTCAGGAAGGCGTTCATCGGCGAGAGGCCGGGGCCGAGGTCGCGCAGGCCGAACAGCCGGCAGGCCACCGCGAAGGGCGTGTCCGGGAAGCGCTCGCGCACCACCAGCCCCTCGTAGTCCGGCCAGGGCTCGTTGATCAGGTTGTAGCGGTCGGGCCGGTTCCAGTCGAAGCGGCCGGCATCGCAGATCACGCCGCCGATGGTCTGGCCGGAACCGCCGAGGAACTTCGAGGTCGAGTGGACCACGATGTCCGCGCCGTGCTCGATCGGCCGGATCAGGGCCGGCGAGGCCAGCGTGTTGTCGATGACGAGGGGCAGGCCGTGGCGCCGGGCGACCGCGGCGATCCCCTCGATGTCCATCACGGTCGCGCAGGGGTTCACGATCGACTCGCAGACGATCGCGCGGGTGCGCGGCGTGATCGCGGCCTCGAAATCCTCGGGTGCGAGTCCCTTGGCGAATTGCGGCTGCAGGTCGTAGCGGCCGTCGAGGCGGCGCATCAGGCCGAGCGAGCCGCCGAACAGGCGCGGCGAGGCGACGTAGGATTCGCCCGAGCGCATCAGCGTCATCAGGACGAGCATCACCGCCGACTGGCCGGACGCGACGGCGACGGCGGCCTTGGCGCCCTCGAGTGCGGCGACGCGCCGCTCCAGCGCGGCGACCGTCGGGTTCGAACCGCGCGAGTAGGAGAAGCCGGTGCGCCGCATCGCGAAGATGTCGGCGGCTTGCTCGGTCGACTCGAAGACGAAGCCGTTGGTGAAGTAGATCGGCTGAACCCGCGCGCCGGTCGCCGGATCCGGGGCGGCGCCCGCATGGATCGCCTGCGTGGCGAAGCGAAGGGTCTGATCGTCCGGCATGTCCAACAACCCGCGTTCCGGCGCCGCCGCGGTGACGGCCGCCCGAGGGGGTCTCACTTTAGGCGGGGTGGTGCAAGGGCTTTGCGTACGCCCCGCCCTGCATCGGCCGCGCGCGGCGCGCTCAGGCCGCCCGCCGGACGAAGGCGCGCAGCGTCCGCACCAGGGTCGAGGGCTCGTAGGGCTTGGGGATGAAGCGGGCGCCGTCCGGCATGTCGTGCGGCCCCGGCGTGCCCATGCCGGAGACGACCAGCACGGGAATCGCCGGCCAGCGATGCGCGACGAGCCGGGCGAGCGCGAACCCGTCCATTGAGCCCTGCGGCATGTCGACGTCGGTCATCAGGACCTCGACGTCGTCGCGGTTCTCCAAGACCTTGAGCGCCTTGTCCGCGTGCGTCGCCTCCAGCACCGTGAAGCCCGCGTCGGCCAGGGTGTCCGAGGCCTCCATCAGCAGGAGGCCGTCATCTTCCACGAGGAGAACGACGGGTTGCTCGGCGGGGCTCTCTGTCATCAGGCTTCGCGCGGCGCTCTCTGGACCCGAAGCCCGGGGCCCTATTCCCCGCACCCGGCCCCGTCAAGGCGCGCGGCCAGCCGCGCCGCCGCTCCGTCAGGCCGCTAGCATCGCCAGGGGCGCCTCGAAGGCGAGGACGAGGCCCGTGACCGGGTAGGCCAGATCGACGCGGCCGCCGAAACCCTGGACGAGGCTGCGCTCGATCAGGCGCGAGCCGAAGCCGGCATGCCGCGGCGGGCTCACGGGCGGCCCGCCGGATTCCTCCCACCGGAACCGGAAGCGGGGGGCGGACGCCGCCGCCTCGACCCTCCAGGCGATCGCCACGCGGCCGGCGGGCGCGGAGAGGGCGCCGTACTTGGCGGCGTTGGTACCGAGCTCGTGCAGCAGCAGGGCGACCGTCAGGCCGGACCGGGCGGCCAGCGCGATCTCCGGCCCCGAGACCGCGAAGCGGCCGGCCTCGCTGCCGTGGAGAGCCACCGCGGACGCGACGATTCGCCCGAGCGGCGCGGTCGTCCAGGAATCCTGGGGCGCATCCTGAGTGGCGGCGCCCTGGAGCAGCACGTCGTGGGCCTTGGCCAGGGCGAGGAGGCGTGCGTCGAGCGCTGCGCGCGCGGCGGCGAGCGAGGGGGCCGTGCGCAGGGTCTGCGTGCCGATCGCCTGCACCATCGCCAGGGTGTTCTTCACCCGGTGCGCCATCTCCTGCATCAGCAGGGACTTGCGGTCCGCGCTCTGCCGCAGCTCGGCGATCGCGTGGCGGTAGCGGGTCTCGCGCGCCTCGGCCTTCCGGCTCGCCCGCTGCATCAGGGCGCGCAGGTGGCGGTTCTCGGCCTCCAGCGACGCCAGGCGACGCGCCTCACCGTGCTCCTCGGACAGGATGATCATCGTCACCGCCCCACCGCATCGCCTCACCCCGCCATCGAGCCCCGTGGCGCAGGTCTGCGTCCGCCCCGCCGTGCGGGAGACGAGGGACGGGATGGTTCGGTCCGGGCAGCGACCGGCAGCTTGGAGCACCCCGCGAGGCTCCCGTGACCCGGGATCCCGCGCGGCACGACGGTGCCGGCGGGCGCGCGCTCGCGAGAGGCGCTCATGCCGCTTCTGTTCCGCCGCCCCGCCCGCATTCCCGCGATTCGAGGGGCAGGCCGAACCTAGCACGGACCACCGCGCGCACAAGCATAGATCCGCGGCTCGACTGATTTAAGCCGACCCGTTTCTTGATCTGAGTTATAAGCGGACGCGGCTCACTTGTTCCGCCCCAGAAGCACCAGCCAGCCGACGCCGAGGATGAAGACCATCATGCCGATCGTGACGAAGGCCGGCGTGCCGAGGTCGATCAGGCGCGGGGCGAGCTGGGTTGCGAAGGCCGCAACGACCAGCGCCACCGCGACGCGGGCCGCCGCCCGCTCGATGCCGCGGGTGACCTTGTCGAGGCCCTTCACCTCGATCTCGACCGTGACCTTGCCCTGCTTGAGCCGCACCAGCATCAGGTGGATCAGCGTCGGCAGCTCGGAGGCAGCGCCGTAGAGGCCCACGCCGAGCGCTTCCGCCTTCGCCTTCAGCCCCGAGAGCGAGAACTGGGTCTGCATGCTGGCCCGGACCGTCGGGCCGGCGGCGGCGAAGAGGTCGAAGTTCGGATCGAGGTGGCGCATCACGCCGTCGGCCGTGACGAGGCCCTTGAACAGGATCGCGAGGTCGGTGGGCATCGCGAGGTCGTTCTCGCGCGCCATGGTCATGAAGTCGGTGAGCACCAGCCCGAGATTGAGCGGGATCGAGGAGTGGCTCTCGACGAAGGACTGGGCGGAGAGCTGGAGCTTCGTCATGTCGGGGTTGCTGGCGCCCGTCCAGTCGAGCAGCACCGCCATCAGCCCGTCCGCGTCCTGCTTCAGCATGGCGCCGATCAGCACGAGGAGTTGGTTGCGCCGCCGCCGCGACAGCCGGCCGATGATGCCGAAATCGATGAAGCCGATGCGGTTGCCGGGCAGCGCCAGCATGTTGCCGGGGTGGGGATCGGCGTGGAACACGCCCTCGATCAGCGCCATCTGCAGGAAGGCGTCGGTGCCCTTCTGGGCGAGCAGCTTCTTGTCGATGCCGGCCGCCCGCAGGCGCGCCTCGTCGTTGGGCGGGATGCCGTCGATGAACTCCTGCACCAGCACGCGCTCGGAGCACCATTCCCAGTAGATCTTCGGGAAGACGATGTCGTCGCGGCCCTCGAAGATCTGGGCCAGCAGCTCGCAGTTGCGGGCCTCGTTGAGGAGGTCGAGCTCGCCGTTCAGCCCTTCGGCGAGGTGGCGCATCTGCTCGCGGGGCTGGTAGCGGGCCATGTCCGGCCACTCGGTCTCGACGATGCGGGCGCCGTGCGCCATCAGGCGCAGGTCCGCCTCGATGATCTTGCGCAGGTTCGGGCGCAGCACCTTGACGATCACCGCCTCGCCGGTGTGCAGGCGCGCCCGGTAGACCTGGGCGATCGAGGCCGAGGCGATCGGGTCGGTATCGAACTCCGCGAAGATCTCCTGCGGGCTCGCGCCCAGATCCTCCTCCAGCTGCGGCCGGATCGTCTCCCAGGGCACCGGGGAGACTTGGCTGTGCAGCTTCTCCAACTCCTCGGTCCAGGCCGGGGAGAGCAGGTCGGGGCGGCTCGCCAGCACCTGCCCGAACTTGATGAAGGTGGGCCCCAGCGCCTCAATGGCGCGGCGCATCCGCTCGGGCTCGGAGAGGCGGGTGACGTCGAGCCGGGGTTTGCGCCGGGGCAACAGCGGCAGGTAGCGCAGGCCGAGCCGGTCCACGACACGGTTGACGCCGAAGCCGATCAGGATCGTGGCGATCTCCGACAGGCGCTGGCGGTCGCGGGCGGCGACGAAGGCGGTCTTCAGCATGAAACGGGTCGTTTCCGTCCGGACGGGGGGTCGATGCCGGACAGCACGAGCTTCGGGTCTTTTTTGAGGTGGCGGCCGCGCCCTTTGGAGGGTGCGGCCGCGCGTCCCTCAGCGGCGCTCGTAGAGAAGACGCGCGCGGATCGTGCCCTCGACCGCGCGGATCTGCTCCAGGAGCGCCTCGGCGTCCGCCGTGCCGGCATCGGTCTCCAGCACCACGTAGCCGACCTCGCCGTCGGTCTGGTAGAACTGCGCGGCGATGTTGACACCCGAGCGGGCGAAGACCTCGTTGAGGCGGCCCAGCATGCCCGGCAGGTTGCGCTGGACGTGGATGAAGCGCGTGCCCGTCGGCCGGGCCGGCAGTTGCACCTGCGGGAAGTTGACGGCGCCCACCGTCGAGCCGATGTCGGAATAGTCCACCAGCTTGCGGGCGACCTCGGAGCCGATGCGCTCCTGCGCTTCTTCCGTCGAGCCGC
>NZ_LSIX01000536.1:0-3195 GCF_001556475.1 Methylobacterium sp. CCH5-D2
CCCGCCAGCCCGACGGCGACGTGCTCGCCATGAACGTGATCGAGGAGATCCACCGCCGCCTGCCGACGACCCACCTCGTCATGCACGGCTCTTCTTCCGTGCCGCAGGACCTGCAGGACATCATCAACCAGTACGGCGGCCAGATGAAGCCGACCTGGGGCGTGCCGGTCGAGGAGATCCAGCGCGGCATCAAGCACGGCGTGCGCAAAATCAACATCGACACCGACAACCGCATGGCGATGACCGGCCAGATCCGGAAGATCCTCACCGAGAACCCGGCCGAGTTCGACCCGCGCAAGTACCTGAAGCCCGCCATGGAGGCGATGACGAAGCTCTGCCGCCAGCGCTTCGAGGAGTTCAACACCGCCGGCCAGGGCTCGAAGATCCGCCCGATCTCGGTCGCCGAGATGGCCAAGCGCTACGCCAGCGGCTCGCTCGACCCGAAGATCGAGGCGGCTGCCTGACCCGCATGAGCCAGCAACGCCTCGCCCTGCTCACCCCGCACGGAACCGCGGCCAGCGACCTCGACGGGCTCCTGCCCGCCATCGAGGCGGCCTGCGCGGCCGGCGACGTCGCCGCGGTGATCCTGCGGCTGGCGCCCGCCGACGAGCGGGCGCTGACCGCGCTCGTCAAGCGCGCGGCGCCCGCGGTGCAGGCGCACGAGGCCGCGCTCGTCGTCGCCTGCCCCGGCTTCGCGGGCGATCTCGTCAGCGTCGCCACCCGCGGCGGCGCGGACGGCGTCCACGTCGACAAGCCGGCGGGCCTCAAGGACCTGCGCGAGCGCCTGCGCGAGGGCCGCATCCTCGGCACCGGCGGCTTCGAGACGCGCCACGCCGCGATGGATGCGGGCGAGGGCGGGGCCGACTACCTGATGTTCGGCGGCCTCTACCCGGACGGGGCGGCGCCCGACCCCGAGGGCGTGCGCGAGCGCGCCGCGTGGTGGGCCGAGATCTTCGAGACGCCCTGCATCGCCGTCGCCTGCACGGAGGCGGAGATCGCGGACGCCGCCGCCACGGGGGCCGAGTTCGTCGGCCTGGAGAGCGCGCTCTGGCTCGCCGACCCGGCGGCGGTCGCCCGTGCGCAGGAGGCGCTGGGAGGCGCGGCATGAGGCGGCTCGCGCTCGTTCTCGCCGCGCTCGTCCCGGGCGCCGCCCTGGCGGCGCAGACGCCCGCTCCGAGCCCGGCCCTGACGCCGAAGGCCACGGAGCAGCCGGCCAAGGACCAGGCGGGGAAGCCGCCGATGCGCGAGTTGCCGAGCCCCTACACGCCGAACTACACGGGCGGCGCCCTGCCGCGCGGGGGCGGCCAGCCCGATTTCGCCTACGGCGCCTACCAGAAGGGCCAGTACGTCACCGCCTTCCGGGAGGCGACGAAGCGCATCGAGGCCGACCGTCGGGACGCCGCCGCGATGACGCTGCTGGGCGAGCTCTACAACCAGGGCCTCGGCGTCCGCCAGGACCCCGTGAAGGCGGCCGAGTGGTATCGGCTCGCCGCCGCCCTGAACGATTCCGCCGCGATGTCCTCGCTCGGGCTGATGTCGATGGACGGGCGCGGCGTCCAGAAGGACCTCAAGGCCGGCCGGCGCTGGCTGGAGAGCGCCGCCGAGAAGGGCTCGCCGACGGCCGCCTACAACCTCGCGCTGATCCTGATCGGGGCGGCCAAGCCCGAGGACGAGGCCCGCGCCGCGACCCTGCTGCGCAAGGCCGCCGAGAACGAGATCGGCCCGGCCCAGCACGGGCTCGGCGTGCTCTACCTGCAGGGCCGCGGCGTGCCGAAGGATCCCTCCCAGGCCGCCGAGTGGTTCCGCCGCGCGGCCGACAACGGGGACCTGGCCGGCGAGGTCGAGTTCGCGATCCTGCTGTTCAACGGCAACGGCGTGCCGAAGGACGAGGCGCGCGCCGCCCGCTACTTCCTGCACGCGGCCCAGCGCGGCAACGCCATCGCGCAGAACCGCGTCGCCCGGCTCTACGCGGTCGGCCGCGGCCTGCAGAAGAACCTGCTGGAAGCCGCGACCTGGAACCTGCTGGCGGCCCAGCAGGGGCTGTCGGATGCCTGGCTCGACCAGACGCTGTCTGGCCTCACGACCGACGAGAAGCGGCGCGCCGAGGCCCAGGCGAGCGCGCGCAACGAGGCGCGCTGAGCCGCCTACAGCTTGCACGCTCCGTCGAGCGCCCGGTTCTCGGCTTCCGTGAACAGGCGCGAGCGGATGTGGAAGCGCTTCTCGCGGCCGTTCTCCAGCGAGAACATGCCGCCGCGCCCCGGCACCACGTCGAGGATGATGTGGGTGTGCTTCCAGACCGCGAACTGCGTGCGGGAGATGTAGAAGTCCGCGCCGCCGACCTGCCCGAGATGCACGTCGCCGTCGCCGATCATGAAGTCGCCGACCGGATAGCACATCGGCGAGGATCCGTCGCAGCAGCCGCCCGACTGGTGGAACATCACCGGGCCGTGGTCGGCCCTGAGTTCCTCGATCAGCGCGAGCGCCGCGGGCGTCGCGGTCACCCGGAGCGGCGTGCCGGCCGCGTCGGCCTGTTCGGCGGTGGTGGTCTCGATGCCTGTCGCCTCGCTCATGGGTCGTCCTCCCGTTCGGTATGGTGGCTATCTGGGGCGCGAATCGTCCGGCCACAGCGGGACCTTTCGGATGTCGGTGCGTTGGCCCGGCGCTATTCCGCCGCCAGCCTCAGGACCGTCATGCCCGCCCGCTCCCTCCTCGCCGCCCTGCTCATCGGTCTGGCGCTGCCCGCCGCGGCCGCCCCGCCGCCCGGCGTCGATCCGGGGGCCGGCGCGGGCAGCGTCGGCGCCGGCCCGGCGCCCGGCACGCCCTCCGGCGTCGTCGGCTTCGATGGGCCGCCCGGCGGCGGGGTCAACACCACCGGCGGTCCCGGCGCGCTCCCGCCGGGGGCGCCGCCCGCCAACACCGGCCTGCCCGCCGGCAGCCCGGCCTCCCCGCGCTGAGGGGGCGGATTCACGAAGCCGACTGACACCGTTTCCGGTTGAATGGTTCGGCCGTGTGAGGTGGACCGCGCCGCGCCCCCTCTCCCATAGGGAGAGGGTTGGGGTGAGGGGTATGAGGCTGCCGGAGAAGGCGCGGTGCCGAACGCGCGTCGATCGCGTGCTCATCCCTGCCACCTCATACCCCTCACCCTGTCCCTCTCCCTCTGGGAGAGGGGACCCGCGCTTCGTCCTGAGACGATGC
>NZ_LSIX01000537.1:0-883 GCF_001556475.1 Methylobacterium sp. CCH5-D2
CCCGCGAACACGCCCCGCATGCCCGCACGCACGACTCTGCCGCTCCCCTGGCTCGATCGGGCCGGACGCCTCTCGGCCCTGAAGCTCCTCTGCTTCCTGCTGGTGCTGGCGCCCGGCCTCTACCTCGCGCAAGGCTATGCCCGCGACGCGCTCGGGGCGAAGCCCGTCACGGCGCTGATCCATGCCACCGGCGAGTGGGCGGTGCGGCTGCTCCTCGCCACCCTGGCGGTGAGCCCGCTGCGCCGGATCGCCGACTGGCCACGGCTGATCAACCTGCGGCGCATGCTGGGGCTCTCCGCGCTCGCCTACGCGCTGGCCCACCTCGTCCTCTACGTCGTGGACCAGAACTACGACCTGGCGAAGGTGGCCTCCGAGATCGCGCTGCGCATCTACCTGACGGTCGGCTTCGTGGCGCTGGCCGGCCTCGTGGCGCTCGGCTGGACCTCGACCGACGGGGCGATCCGCCGGATGGGCCCGGCCTGGCACCGGTTGCACCGGCTCTCCTACCCGATCGCGGCGCTGGGGCTGCTGCATTACTTCCTGCAATCGAAGATCGACGTCACCGACCCGGTCTTCTGGACCGGTCTGTTCGTCCTGCTGATGGGCTGGCGCCTGATGCACCGCCTCTCGGCCCCGACGCGGCCCTGGTCGCTCCTCCTCCTGGCGCTCGGCTCCGCGCTCCTGACCGCCCTTCTGGAGGCGGCGTGGTACGGGCTGAAGAGCGGCGTGCCGGCCGGCCTCGTGCTCGGCGCCAACCTCGACTTTTCCGGCCCGATCCGGCCGGCCTGGTGGGTGCTGGGCGTCGGCCTGCTGCTGCCGCTCGTCAACGCCCTGCGCGGCCGGATCGGGCCGGAAAAGTCGAGGTTGGCGCCGAGCACGAGGC
>NZ_LSIX01000538.1:0-2244 GCF_001556475.1 Methylobacterium sp. CCH5-D2
CGCCCCAGACCGGATGCCCGGTGATCGAGGATCCGCTCAAGGACCGGCCCGCGCCGCCGATCGGCTCCTGTCTCTCCATTCCGACATCCGCCAACAAGCGGGGCGACACCAGCAGGAACGAGGTCGATCAGAGCGTCGCGCTCGAGCCCGGCACCTATTGCGGCGGCCTGCGCATCACCAAGAAGGCCACCGTGACGCTGCGGCCCGGGATCTACGTGATGAAGGACGGCCCCCTGGTCGTCGATCAGAAGGCCTCGGTCTCCGGCGACGGCGTGGCGTTCTACTTCACCGGGGACAGGGCCGGGCTGCTGTTCAGCAAGGGCAGCACGGTGAGCCTTGCGGCCCCCGCCAGCGGCGTGATGGCCGGGCTGCTGATGATGGAGGAGCGCGGCGTCAACAACCCGGTCGATCCCGTGGCGACCCTGCTCGGCGTCGTGGGCAACGTCGTCGGCGGGGTGACCGGCCTCGCCACTGGTCTGGTGACCGACGAGGAGTTGCCGCCGACGCCGACGCCGCCGCTCCTCGGTGCCGCCCAGCCGATGCGGACCTACCGCATCATCAGCGACAACGCCCGCACCATGCTGGGCACCATCTACCTGCCCGCCGGCCGGGTGGTGATCGACGCCGACAAGCCCGTGGCGGACCGGTCCGCCTACACCGTCGTGGTGGCCCGGCAGGTCAACCTCTACGAGGGACCGAACCTCTACTTGAACGCCAACTACGACCAGACGAGCGTGCCGGTGCCCAAGGGCGTCGGGCCGCTCTCGGGCCGGCTGATGCTGAGCCAGTAGCGCTCTTCCGGGACCCTCGATGCGCGCGCTGATCCCCGACGATTCGAAGACGGACGACCTCGCGGCGCGGCAGGCGCTGAAGCGCCTGCCCGATTGCGAGCCGCCCGCCGTCGCCTGCCCGGTCGCGGCCTGACGATCCGCCCAACGGAGAGGGAACCCCATCATGCGTCTCGGCTCGCTCGATCCGCGCCGCTCGCTCGCCGGGCGGCTCGCCTGGGCGGTGATCGGCGCGGTCGCGGTGGCGCTCGTCGTCGCCACGGCGCTCTCCGTCTGGCGCGAGGTCGATCGCTACGCCGCCGAGAAGCGGGCCTATCTGGGTGCGCTCGCCCGGGTGTCGGCCGCCGCCAGCGTCCAGGCCGTCGCGGCGGGGGACGAGACCGGGGCGGAGACGGCGCTGCTGGCGATCGCCCGCGACGACAGGATCGTCTACGCGGCGATCGAGCGCCCGGACGGCTCGGTGATGGCCGAGCACGGCGTCGGCCTGCGGCTGGCCCGCGACATCGACCTCGACGGGCAGGCCGAGCTCGGGCTCTGGGACCTGCTCTTCACCCGGACGCTGCGCCTGAGCGCGCCCGTGCAGGAGAACGCCCGGGATATCGGCCGCGTCGTCCTCGTGGCGCAGACGGGCGACCTCGCCGAGCGCGTGGGCGGCGTGGCCCTGAGCGCGGGGCTCGCGGGCCTGCTCGCGCTGGTGGTGGGCCTCGCCGTCTCGGCCCGGCTGCAGCGCTCGGTGACGCGCCCGCTGGCGGAACTCGCCACCACCATGGACGCGGTGCGGCTCCAGCACGACTACACGCGGCGCGCCGCGATCGCGGGCGACGACGAGGTCGGGGCGCTGGCCGGCACCTTCAACGCGCTGCTCGGCGCCGTGAACGAGCGCGACAGGCAGTTGGCCGAGCACGGCGCGAAGCTCGAGGAGGAGGTCCGCGTCCGCACCCTCGACCTCAGCGAGGCGATGCTGGCGGCCGAGTCCGCCAACGCCGCCAAATCGACCTTCCTGGCCACGATGAGCCACGAGATCCGCACGCCGATGAACGGCCTGCTCGTGATGGCGGAACTCCTCGCCGGCACCGACCTGCCCCCGCGCCAGCGCCGCTACGCCGAGGTCATCGCCCGCTCCGGGCAGTCCCTGCTCGCCATCATCAACGACATCCTCGACTTCGCGAAGGTCGAGGCGGGCAAGCTGGAACTGGAGCGGATCCCGGTCGATCCGGGCGAGGTCGCCGACACCGTCGTGACCCTGTTCGGCGAGCGGGCGCGCGGCGCGGGGCTCGACCTCGCGGCGAGCGTGGAACCCGATGTGCCGCGCCGCATGCCGGGCGATCCCGTGCGGCTCGGGCAGGTGCTCGGCAACTTCGTGTCGAACGCCCTGAAGTTCACGGAAAGCGGCCACGTGCTGGTGCGGATGGGCATGGAGGATGCGGGCCGCACCCTGCTGATCCGCGTCGAGGAT
>NZ_LSIX01000539.1:0-3427 GCF_001556475.1 Methylobacterium sp. CCH5-D2
CGCCCGCACGATCCTCAAGGGCCCGCCGATCCTCGTCCTCGACGAGGCGACATCGGCGCTCGATTCCTTCACCGAGCGCGAGATCCAGCACGCGCTCGACCAGGTCTCCCGGGGCCGTACCACGCTGGTCATCGCCCACCGGCTCTCGACCGTGGTCAACGCCGACGAGATCCTCGTGCTCGACCGCGGCGTGATCGTGGAGCGGGGCACCCACGGGGCGCTGCTGGCCCGCGGCGGCACCTACGCCGCCCTGTGGAACCGCCAGCGCGAGGCCGACGCCGCCCGCGAGGCGCTGAAGCGGGCGGAGGACCGGGAGGAGGACCGGGAGGAGGCGGGTGCCCCATCGGCGCAGCGGGATGCCGTGGCGGCGGAGTAGACGGCGCCGGGCGCAGGATGGCGAATATTTGGGCATGATCTGAATTCGACGCGGGTGAGATCTGCGGAACCGACGCGTTCGGGCCGGGTTTAGCGATCCGATCGCGCGGGCCCCGCGCAGTCCTTCGTCTCGACCCGCCCCTCTTCAGATCTTTCCCATGCAGATCCGCACCGGCTTCACCCTCGCCTTCGACACGTCCGGCCCGACGCCGATGAACCTGCTGCTCAACATCCGGCCCGAGCGGCAGGCGGATCTGGTCACACCGGAGGTGATCCGCTTCGATCCGCCGGTGCCGGCGAGGCAGAGCATCGACGCCTTCGGCAACGTCTGCACCCGTATCGTCGCGCCGGGCGGGCGCATCACCATGAGCGCCGACTTCGTGGTGGCCGATCCGGGCACGCCCGACGACGTCGCACCGGCCGCGCGCCAGATCCCGGTCCACGACCTGCCGGACGACGTGATGATCTTCCTGCTGGGCTCGCGCTACTGCGACACCGACAAGCTCTCGCAGACCGCCTGGAACCTGTTCGGCTCCACGCCGGAGGGCTGGGCCCGCGTCCAGGCCATCGTGGACTACGCCCACAACCGGCTGCGCTTCGATTACCAGATGGCGGACGCGACGCGCTCGGCCCATGACGGGCACGGTCAGCAGGTCGGCGTCTGCCGCGACTTCGCGCATCTGGCCATCACGCTCTGCCGTTGCATGAACATCCCGGCCCGCTACGCCACCGGCTATCTCGGCGATATCGGCGTGCCGAAGGACCCCGCGCCGATGGACTTCTCGGCCTGGTTCGAGGTGTTCCTCGAAGGCCCCGAGGGGCCGCGCTGGTACACGTTCGACGCCCGCCACAACACGCCCCGCATCGGACGCATCGTGATGGCGCGCGGGCGCGACGCCACCGACTGCGCGCTGACCACGAGCTTCGGCCCGGCCTGGCTCGCCCGGTTCGAGGTCCACACCGACGAGGTGCCGGAGATGCCGCTCGCGCAGGCGGCGTGAGGGCGGCGCACCCGTAACGCCGCGAGACGGATCGGCGGCCGCGACCCGCCGGACGGTTGACGGAAGCCGATGGGACTGCCATCCGCGGCGGCCTGACCCCGGACGGGTCGGCCGCCGCGAGAAGGATGACCCGGAGCCCATGACCGATCTCTTCGAGACGATGCGTCGGGTGCTGGTGCCCATCCACAAGGAGGGCTACCCCTTCATCCTGATCGGCATCGTGCTGACGGTGCTGGCCGGCTACTTCTCCCAGTTCTTCGGCTGGATCTTCCTGATCCTGACGCTGTGGGTGTGCTACTTCTTCCGCGACCCGGAGCGCGTCACGCCGGTCGGCGACGGCCTCGTGGTCTCGCCCGCGGACGGGCGGGTGAACCTCATCGCCAAGGTCCTGCCGCCGCCGGAGCTCGACCTGCCCCAGGTGCCGATGACGCGGGTCTCGGTCTTCATGAACGTGTTCGACTGCCACGTGAACCGCACGCCGGTGACGGGCACGATCGGGCAGATCCACTACACGCCGGGCCTGTTCCTGAACGCCGAGCTCGACAAGGCGAGCGAGGACAACGAGCGCAACGGCCTCGTGATCGAGACCAAGTTCCGCGACATGCCGGTGCGGGTCGGCGTGGTGCAGATCGCGGGGCTGGTGGCGCGCCGCATCGTCGGCTTCGTGGGCGCGGGCGACCAGCTCCAGGTCGGCGAGCGCTTCGGCCTGATCCGCTTCGGCTCGCGCGTGGACGTCTACCTGCCGGAGGGCACACGGGTGCTCGTCGGGCTCGGCCAGAAGGCGGTGGCCGGCGAGACGGTGCTGGCCGACCTCGCGGGCGGACCCGAGCGCCAGTTCCGGCGCATCTGAGGACGAGGGGGGAGCCCGATGGACGACCTCTTCCCGCCCTTCGAGCCGGACGCCAACGAGCCGCGCCCGCGCCGGTTCAAGCCGGTGCCGTTCCGGATGATCGCGCCCAACATGATCACCCTGATGGCGCTCTGCCTCGGGCTGACCGCGATCCGGCTGGCCTTCGAGGGCAAGTTCGAGCCGGCGGTGATCGCCATCGTGGTCGCGGGGCTGCTCGACGGCATCGACGGGCGGGTGGCGCGCCTCCTCAAGGGCACCTCGCGCTTCGGGGCCGAACTCGATTCGCTGGCCGACTTCGTCAATTTCGGCTGCGCCCCGGCGCTGATCCTCTACGGCTTCGCCCTGCACAACCTGAAATCGATCGGCTGGATCGTGGCGCTGATCTTCGCGATCGCCATGGGGCTCCGGCTCGCCCGCTTCAACGCGATGCTGGACGACCCCAACCGGCCCGAGTGGAAGAAGGACTTCTTCGTCGGCATGCCGGCCCCGGCCGGGGCGCTCACCGCGATGCTGCCGCTCTATCTCAGCTTCCTCGGCCTCGGCTTCGAGTCGTGGGCGGCGCCCGCGATCCTCGTCTACGTGCTCTGCATCGCGCTCCTCGTGGTCTCCACGGTCCCGACCTTCTCGGGCAAGACCATGGGCAAGCGCGTGCCGCGGGCCTGGGTGCTGCCGATCTTCCTGGCGGGCGTGGCCATCTTCGGCGTGGTGATCAGCTTCCCGTTCGAGTCGCTGGTGGCGATCAGCATCGCGTATCTGGCAACCGTGCCGGTGGGTGCCGCGCAGTACCGCCGCCGCCAGAAGCTCGAGGACGCAGCGCGGACCGATTCGGAGCGGCCCGCCGCGACGGTCTGATCCGACCTCCGGGTGACTGGTTCGACCGCGCGCGGTGAACAGCGCCGTGCCCCCTCTCCCATCCGGAGAGGTCTGCTTTCGCAGAAAGCCGGGTGAGGGGTATGACGCCCCAGAACTGCGCACACCATCGACGCGCGTTCAGGGCGCCGCCTCGTATGGCAGCGTCATACCCCTCACCCTGTCCCTCTCCCTTTGGGGGAGGGGACCCGCGCTTCGTCCTGAGACGATGCGTTAGACCGAACCCATCAACCGGAAACGGTATGATCCGACCTCTGGTTGATCTGTTCGACCCTTTGAGGTGAACCGCGCCATGCCCCCTCTCCCATAGGGAGAGGGTTGGGGTGAGGGG
>NZ_LSIX01000540.1:0-1673 GCF_001556475.1 Methylobacterium sp. CCH5-D2
CACCCGCATCATCGAGGAGGAGCTCAACGGCATCCCGGGGCTGATGTACTTCGAGAGCACCAGCGACACGTCCGGCATGGCGCAGATCACGGCCTCGTTCGCGCCGGGCTCCGACCCGTCGAAGGCGACGGTGGCGGTGCAGAACCGGATCAAGCGCATTGAGGCGCGCCTGCCCCGCGCCGTGACCCAGCAGGGCGTCATCGTCGAGGAGGCCAGCACCAGCTTCCTCCAATTCGTGACCGTCTCCTCGAAGGACGGCACCATGAGCGAGACCGACCTCGGCGACCTTGCCGCCCGCCGACTGCTAGGCGAGTTGCGGCGCGTGCCGGGCGTCGGCCGCGCCACCCTGTTCTCGTCCGAGAAGGCGCTGCGCATCTGGATCGACCCGGTCAAGCTCGTCGGCCTCGGCATGACGCCGGGCGACGTGACGGCCGCGGTCGGCGCGCAGAACGCGCAGGTCGCCTCGGGCGTCGTCGGCGCCCAGCCGGCGCGGGAGGGCCAGCGCATCGCCGCCAACGTGCTGGTGAAGGGGCAACTGACCACGCCCGCCGAGTTCGGGGAAATCGTGCTGCGCGCCAACACGGATGGCTCGTTAGTCCGCCTGCGCGACGTCGCCGAGGTCGAGCTCGGTGGGCAGTCCTACACGATGCAGACCCGCCTCGACGGGCGCCCCGCCGCCGGCATCGGCATCCAGCTCGCCCCGGGTGCGAACGCCCTCGCCGCCGCCAGCGGGGTGAAGGCGAAGCTCGCCCAGCTCCAACGCACGCTGCCGGCCAACGTCCGCGTGAGCGTCCCCTACGACACCACGCCTTTCGTCGAGGTCTCGATCAAGAAGGTGCTGATGACGCTCGCCGAGGCTATGGCGCTCGTCTTCGCGGTGATGTTCCTGTTCCTCCAGAACGTCCGCTACACCCTTATCCCGACCATCGTCGTGCCGGTGGCCCTGCTCGGCACCTGCGGCGCGCTGCTGCTCGCCGGCTTCTCGATCAACGTGCTGACGATGTTCGGCATGGTGCTGGCCATCGGCATCCTGGTCGACGACGCCATCGTCGTGGTCGAGAACGTCGAGCGGATCATGTCCGAGGAGGGCCTGCCCCCGCGGGAGGCCACCGCCAAGGCCATGGGCCAGATCACCGGGGCCATCGTCGGCATCACATCGGTGTTAGTCGCGGTGTTCGTGCCGCTTGCCTTCTTCCCCGGCTCAGTCGGCGTGATCTACCGCCAGTTCGCCGTCAGCATGGCGACCTCCATCGCCTTCTCGGCCTTCCTGGCGCTCTCGCTCACCCCGGCACTCTGCGCCACGCTTCTGAAGCCCATCGAGGCCGGGCACGGCCACGACAAAGGCGGTTTCTTCGGCTGGTTCAACCGCCGCTTCCGGTCCGGCACGCTGGCCTACCGCTCCGGCGTCGCCGGGCTGCTGCGCCGGCCGGTGCGGGCGCTCCTCGTCTACGGCCTGCTCGTCGCCGCCCTCGGCTGGGGCTACTTGCGCATGCCGTCGAGCTTCCTGCCCATTGAGGACCAGGGCTACGTCATCGTCGACGCGCAGACGCCGCCGGAATCGGCCACCGGGCGCACGCTCGACGTGGCCAAGCGCATCGAGGCGCATTTCGCCCGCGAACCCGGCATCGACAGCCAGACCCTGCTGCTCGGCTTCGGCTTCTCCGGCCAGGGCC
>NZ_LSIX01000541.1:0-323 GCF_001556475.1 Methylobacterium sp. CCH5-D2
CCCGTGGCCATCTCCCAGCCCTGGCTCGTCCCGCCCGCGGCGATCCCGGATGTCGAGGCCGAGGAGGAGGGCCTGCCCGGCCTCGCCCTGCCCTTCGCCCCGGCGGCCCACGCCGTCGGGGAGGCGGTCGGCTACGTGAGGGGGCGCGCCGCCGCGTTCGGAGGGTCGGTCTCGATTCTTGTCGATCGGATGCGCTGAGAGGATCGGCGAGCCGTCGACGCGCCCCGTGCTCCGGGCCCTTCCCCGGACGCCTGGACCGAAGCGCACGGTGATCTTCGCCCAGCGCAGGCGGACGCGAAGCGTCCGGGTGCCGAACCGCCGCT
>NZ_LSIX01000053.1:0-3930 GCF_001556475.1 Methylobacterium sp. CCH5-D2
TGTCGAGGCTCTCGCCCGCTTCAGCGCGGCGCGCGGGGCCGACCGGCTGGCGCTCGCCGTGCCCGCCACGCTCACCTTCGCGGACGGCGCGGTCGCGGTGGACAGCCTCGCGGTGGCGGCGGGCTCGGGTCGCCTCTCGCTCGCCGGCCGGGCGGGCCGCGACGCCCTCGACCTGAAGGTTGGCATCAAGGCCCTGCCGCTGGCGCTCGCCCGGATCGCCAGCCCGAAGCTCCAGATCTCCGGCACCCTCGACGGCGAGGCCGACCTCGCCGGCACGCCGGAGCGGCCGAGCGGCCGCTACAGCCTGAACCTCGCCCGGGTGGTGACGCCCGAGACCCGCCGGGCCGGCCTGCCGCCGGTCGAGGCGCGCGCCTCCGGCACCCTCAGTGACGGCCGGATCGGCATTGACGGCCGGGTCAGCGCGGGCCGCGGCGCGGACCTCGCGCTCGGCGGCTCGCTGCCGGTCGATCCCGACGAGGCCCTGGCGCTCACCGCCCGCGGCACCCTCGACGCGGCGCTCGCCAACAGCCTGCTCAGCGCCACCGGGCAGCGGGTCGGCGGGCGCGTGGCGATCGATGCCCGGGTCGGCGGCACGCCGGCCGCGCCCCGGGCCGAGGGCGCGGCGACGCTCTCGGGCGGCAGCTTCACCGACCCGCTCCAGGGCATCCGTCTCACCGACATCCAGGGTCGGGCGGTCGGGCGCGGCGACACGATCGTGCTGGAACGCCTGACTGCCGCGACCCGCAACGGCGGCACGCTCAGCGCCGAGGGCCGCGTCGCGCTGGAGCCGGCCCGGGGCTTCCCGGGCAGCCTTCGCATCGCCGGGCGCAACGCCGAGCTGGTATCGAGCCCCCTCGTCACCGCGGTGGCGGGGCTCGACCTCTCCTTGAGCGGACCGCTGGCGCAGCGGCCGACCATCACCGGCCGGGTCGATCTCGCCTCGGTCGAGGTCTCGGTGCCCGACCGCCTCCCCGCGACCGTGAAGCCGCTGCCGGGCACGCGGCGGGTCAACACCACGCCGGAGGTGCGGGCCCGCCTCGCCAGCCGGCCGCAGGTGCGCCAGCCCGCCGCGGGCAAGCGGGGCCGGGCCGCGGCGCCCTTCGACGCCACCCTCGACGTGCGCGTGGAGGCGCCGAACCGCATCTTCGTGCGGGGCCGCGGCATCGACGCCGAGCTCGGCGGGAGCTTGCGCGTCACCGGCTCCTCGCGGGATCCAGGGGCGACCGGCGCCTTCGAGATGCGCCGCGGGCGGCTGCAGATCATCGGCCAGCGCCTCGACTTCACCCGCGGGCGCCTGACCTTCGGGGGCGAATTGACCCGGCCGGACCTCGACTTCCTGGCCGAGACCAAGGCCACCGACATCACGGCCCGCATCGCGGTGACGGGCCCGGCCAACCAGCCCGCCTTCGAGATCTCGTCGGACCCGACCCTGCCGCAGGACGAGGTGCTGTCGCGGCTCCTCTTCAAGAAGGCCTCGGGCAGCCTGTCGCCGTTCCAGGCGCTGCAGCTGGCCCAGGCCGTGTCGCAGCTCTCCGGCGGGGCGGGGGGCCCGGACGTGTTCGAGGCGGCCCGCAAGGGGCTCGGCCTCGACAGCCTCGACGTCTCGACCGGCACCAGCGGCGGCCCGGCGGTCGGCGCCTCGCGCTACCTCTCGGACCGGCTCAGCGTCGGCGTGAAGGCCGGCGCCAAGCCCGCCGACACGGGCGCGGTGATCAACTACGACGTGACGCGCCGGGTGAAGGTCCAGGGCGAGGCCGGCAGCGACGGCCGCACCAGCCTCGGCGTCGGCGCCGAGTGGGAGTGGTAGGGCACCGGGCCGAAATCCCGGATTCCAAAGGTCGAGACCTTTGGCGGGTGCAGGGCAGAGCCCTGCTGTTGGTCTCCTCCCCCGGCTCTGCCGGGGGAGGAGACCAATCCGGGGCTGCGCGCCCCGGGACCCCGCCCAAGGGCCTGAGGCCCTTGGGGATCCCCGGACCTTAGATCGAGAACGACGTGCCGCAGCCGCAGGAGGCCGTGGCCTGCGGGTTCACGATCTTGAAGGACTGGCCGATCAGGTCGTTCACGAAATCGATGGTCGAGCCACTCATGTACTCGAGCGAGACCGGATCGATCACCACGGTCGCGCCGTCGCGCTCCACCGCCACGTCCTGGTCGACGCGGTCGCGGGCGATGTCGAAGGCGTAGGAGAAGCCCGAGCAGCCGCCGCCGTTGACGCTGATGCGCAGCACGGAGCCGGCCGGCTCGGCGCCCATGATCTCGTTGATGCGCCGGGCGGCGCGGGGGGTCAGGGTGATCTCGGCCATGGATGCATCGGACATGGATCTACCGGAAGGCCTTGTGGGTAAGCGGGCGGCCGACGATTGCCGGGCGCCCTCCGGCCCACAAGATATGGGCGACGGACGGGCCCCGCAACGCGGCGGCAGGGCAGGGGAGCTCGGAAGAGGCGTCATGCGGGTATCGCGGCGGAGGCGGGTATCGCGGCGGAGGACGGTGCGTGCGGCCACCCGGTGAGCGCTGGCGCGCGCCCTACGCCACCGATCCGGCCTGCACGCGCGGTCGGCTGATCCCCGAGCCGGCCTCGCCGACCCGCAGCGCCTTCCAGCGCGACCGCGACCGCATCGTGCACGCCACCGCCTTCCGGCGGCTCAAGCACAAGACCCAGGTCTTCGTGCACCACGAGGGCGACCATTACCGCACGCGCCTCACCCACACCCTGGAGGTCAGCCAGATCGCCCGGGCGCTCGCCCGGGCGCTCGGCCTCGACGAGGATCTGGCCGAGGCGTTGGCGCTCTCCCACGACCTCGGCCACACCTGCTTCGGCCACACGGGCGAGGACGCGCTCGACGCCTGCATGGCGCCCTACGGCGGGTTCGACCACAACGCCCAGGCGCTGCGCATCGTGACGCGGCTGGAGCGGCGCTACGCCGGCTTCGACGGTCTCAACCTCGCCTGGGAGACGCTGGAGGGTCTGGTCAAGCACAACGGCCCGCTGCTGGAGGCCGACGGCACCCCGACGCCGCGCTACAGGCAAGCCGGCATCCCGGCAGCGATCCTCGAATTCGACGCGCTCTACCCGCTGGAACTCGCCAACCATGCCGGGCCGGAGGCGCAGGTCGCGGCGCTCGCCGACGACATCGCCTACGACAGCCACGACCTCGACGACGGCCTGCGGGCCGGCCTCTTCGACCTCGCCGATCTGGCGGCGGTACCCTTCCTCAAGGATCTCCTCGACGAGATCGACGGGCTCCACCCGAACCTCGAGACCTCGCGCAAGATCCACGAACTGGCCCGGCGGGTGATCACCCGCTTCGTCGAGGACCTGATCGGGCAGGGAGAGCGGCGCATCGCGGCGCTGGCGCCCGCGAGCGTGGAGGACATCCGCGCGGCGGGCGCGCCGGTCATCGCCTTCTCGCCGGCGATCGCGGCGGCGGATGCCGACATCAAGCGCTTCCTCTACGCGCGGATGTACCGCCATCCCGGGGTGATGGCGGTGCGCGCCAAGGCGAACGCCATCGTGGCCGACCTGTTCGCGGCCTTCTCGGCCGACCCGGCCCGGATGCCCGAGGAGTGGAGCGCGGGGCTGAGCGACGCCTCCGAGGCCCGGGTGGCGCGGCGGATCAGCGACTACATCGCCGGCATGACCGACACCTACGCGGTGCTCGCCCACCGGAGCCTCTTCCGCTCGACGCCGGACCTGCACTGGTCCCCGCCGAGCCGCGGCCTGCCGCTCGCCGAGCCCTGAGGCCGGGCGAGCGGGTGCGCGCCTACCAGCAGCCGCAGCCGGCGCTGTAGCCGTAGGCGGGGGCGGCGTAGCCGTAGGACGGGTAGCTGTAGCCGACCGGGGCGTAGCCGTAGGAGCCGTAGCCGTTCGTGCCGTAATAGGGCGCGCCGTAGCCGTAGCTGCCGGCCGCGAGCGTGCCCGCCGCGAGG
>NZ_LSIX01000542.1:0-1556 GCF_001556475.1 Methylobacterium sp. CCH5-D2
CACCGCCGAGCCGACCGGGTGCTGCGCGGCCACCGGCAGGGCGGCGAGGCAGGCCTCGGTCTCCGGGTCGCCGTGGCGCCGGCTGCCCAGCGCGACGAGCCCGTCCGCGGGTGCCGGCCGCGCCCGCACCGCGCGGGGCTCGCCGGGGCGCCCCTGCGCGATCTCCGCCTCCAGGGCCCGGGCGCCCGCCCACCAGATCCGCCCGAGCCCGGGCGCCGCCAGCGCCGCCGCGACCGGCCGCTCCCCCGCCACCAGCGCGATGCAGACGGCGTATTCGGGCGTGCCGGCCAGGAACTCCCGCGTCCCGTCGAGGGGATCGACCAGGAAGAAGCGCGCGGCCGGCTTCCGGTCGTGGCAGGTCTCCTCGGCCACCGCCGGGATATCCGGAAAACGCTCGGCCAGGGCTGCCAGGATCAGCGCCTCGGCCTCGATGTCGGCCACGCTCGCGGGCGAGCCGTCCGGCTTCAGGCTGTGGCTGCAGCCCTTCGCGTGGTGGTGGCGCAGAACCTCGCCCGCCGCGCAGGCGATCTCGGCCAGCCGCCGGGCGATGCCCTCGCGCTCCGTCTCGTCCATCCCGTGCCCGCCCGTCCGCGTCATCGCGCCGTCATGCCCGAGCCCCGCGCGCCTGTCGACGCCTGTCGACCGGGCGGTCGCGGGCCGATCCGGACCGCGCGAGGCCGATCCGTAACGCTTTCCAAAGCCCTCGTCGGCATCTATCCCGGGCGGTTCACGGCCCGCGAGCCGAACCCGCCGGAACTGTTAAGAACGCCCGGAGCGTGCCATGACCACCGTGAACCTCGAAGCGCTCGACCTGTCCGCGCTGCTCTGCTCCCGCGTCTGCCACGACGTGATCAGCCCGGTCGGCGCCATCGTGAACGGCCTGGAGGTTCTGGAGGACGACCAGGACGAGTCGATGCGCGAGTTCGCCCTCGACCTCATCCGCAAGAGCGCCCGGCAGGCCTCGGCCCGCCTGCAATTCGCCCGCATCGCCTTCGGGGCGGCGGGCTCGGCCGGCGCCTCGATCGACCTCGCGGATGCCGAGAAGGTCTCGCGCGGCATGTTCGCCGACGACAAGACCCAGCTCAGCTGGAGCGCGCCGCAGGCGCTCTTCCCGAAGAACAAGGTCAAGCTCCTGCTCAACCTCGTGATGATCGCGACCGGCGCGATCCCGCGCGGCGGCCATATCGACGTCGCGGTGACGGGCGAGGGCGACGCGCCGCTGATCGTGCTCAAGGCAAAGGGACCGCACGCCCGCATCCCGCCCCATGTCGAGGGCCTGATGGCCGGCACCTCCGAGACCGGCACGGTCGATGCGCACGGCATCCTGGCCTTCTACGCAGGCCTCGTGGCGCGCGCCGCCGGCATGGGCGTGACCTTCGCGATCGAGGGCGACACGGTGACGATCCGCGCCGAGCCCGCCGCCGCCGAGGCGCCGGCCGAGACCGAGCCGACGCCGGAAGAGGACCGCCCCTCCGACAGCGCCCCGGACAGTTCCTCGGACACCGCCCTCGCCTGAGCCTTGCGGCGGGCCTCTCTCCCCGCGCGCGGCTCCCGCC
>NZ_LSIX01000543.1:0-475 GCF_001556475.1 Methylobacterium sp. CCH5-D2
GCCAGCGGGTGCTCGCTCGCCCGCTCGACGCTCGCCGCGAGGCGCAGCACCGTAGCCTCATCGAAGCTAGCTGAAGGCACGATCCGGGTGACCGCCGGCTTGCCCTCGGTCAGCGTGCCTGTCTTGTCGACCAGGAGGGTGCCCACCCGCTCCATGCGCTCCAGGGCCTCGGCGTTCTTGACCAGGACGCCGGCCCCGGCACCCCGTCCGACGCCGACCATGATGGACATCGGCGTGGCGAGCCCGAGCGCGCAGGGGCAGGCAATGATGAGCACCGCGACGGCGGCCAAGAGCGCGAAGGTGAAGCGCGGCTCCGGCCCGAAGACCATCCAGGCGAGGAACGCGAGGACCGCCACGCCGATGACGGCGGGCACGAACCAGCCGGCCACTTGGTCGGCGAGGCGCTGGATGGGTGCGCGCGAGCGCTGGGCCTCGGCCACCATCTGGACGATGCGGGCCAGCATGGTGTCGCGCC
>NZ_LSIX01000544.1:0-227 GCF_001556475.1 Methylobacterium sp. CCH5-D2
GACCGCCTTGCCGTGGCCGGGCCCGGCCGCGTGGAAGACGCCGTAGGCGAAGCCGATGCCGACGAGCGGGCCCCAGCCGCCCCCCGCCTTCAGGGCGGACAGGGCCGCCTGCAGGCTGCGGGAGAAGCTCGACTGGACGGCCAGCAGCCAGCCGCCGAGGCCGGCCGCGTCCGGGGCCACTTCCCGGAAACCGATGCCGAAGGGCGAGCGCGGCGGCGGGGCGGCGA
>NZ_LSIX01000545.1:0-4453 GCF_001556475.1 Methylobacterium sp. CCH5-D2
GTCTTGGCGAGGTCGAAGAGCCGCTCGACCCCGGCGCGCTCGGCCGCCTCGACCCGCACCACCCGGCCGAAGGCCTCGATTTCGGAGGGGACCACCACGCCGTCGGACTTCGCCATCTTGGCGGCGAGCGCCACAAGTCCCGTCGTGAACACCACCTCGCGCGGCGTGCGGCCGAAAGGCGCACCCTCGCGATCGAACAGGTAATGCCCGGCGACGCTGCCCGCGAGCGCCCCGAGCGGGCCGCCGACCGCCATGCCGATGCCGGCGCCGCCGATCTTGCCCCAGAGACCCGAGGTCATCGCGGCGGCGTCCGGGAGAGGCGGGAAGGGGAGGGCATCGTCGGGGCTGCGCGGGCGAGGGGGCCGCATGCGATAGCGGCTCGCGCCCCAACGGAAAAGGGCCGGAGCGTCGACGCTCCGGCCCCCGACCATGCGGCCCGCGCAGGGTCGATCAGGCTCGCTCAGCGGCAGTACACGTCGCCGTAGGCGTCGCGGTAGGTGCCGTAGGGGCAGCGGGGCGCGGTGGCGGCACCCGCGATGGCGCCGCCGGCGCCGCCGATCGCCGCGCCCGCGAGCGCGCCGCCGGCCCGGCCCGTGGCGAGACCGCCGACCGCCGCGCCGAGGCCCGCGCCCAGGACGCCGCCGCCGAGCGCGCGATCCTGCGGCGTGTTGCAGGCGCCGAGCGAGAGGGCCAGGGTGCCGGCGAGCGCCGCGGCAACGAGCTTCTTCATCATGGGGTCTCCCTTGTGCGGTCCGGCGTTCCGCCGCGACGATGGTGCGGAGCGAGCTTAGCCGTTATGGTCCTTGAACGCGAACCGAACGGCCAAGGTTCCGCCCGGCCCGAGGTTCCGCCCGGCATAAGCTTCCGGACGAGCCAGGGCTCAGGTCGCGCGGGCGGCGCCCGCACGGCTTCCCTTCGGCCGTCCGCGTTCCGACATGCGGAGGACCGCGCGTCCCCGCGCGGACCGACGCGATCCTTCGAGCCCCTTCCGAGGACCCCATGCAGAGAGCCACGACCCTGGTGCGCAAGCCCGCCGTGCGGCCGGATGCCGTCGTCGACACGGTCGTGCTCGACCATGCCGCCCGCGGCCGGGCGAGCGGACATCTGCACGCCCAGGGCGGGCTCGCCTTCGACCTCGCCCTGGCGAGGTCGGCCACGATCGAGGACGGCGACGCCCTGCGGCTGGAGGACGGGCGCCTCGTGGCCGTGCGCGCCGCGCCCGAGGCGCTGCTGGAGGTGCGGGCCGAGAACCCGGCCCGCCTGATGCGCCTCGCCTGGCAGCTCGGCGGGAACCACGTGGCCACCGAGGTCGCGGCGGACAGGCTCTACGTGCCCGACACGCCGGCGAATGCCGAGCTGATCCGGGGCCAGGGCTGCGCCGCCGCCGCGGTCTCGCGCGCCTTCCGCCCGGAGCGGGAGGCCCACGACCACAGCACCTGCGGGCACGACCACGGCCATCAGCACGCGCACGCTCATCACGAGCACGACCACGCCCATTCGCACGATCATGGACACGACCATGGACACGGGCACGACCACGAGCACGGCCACGAGCACGGCCACGAGCACGGCCACCATGTGCACGGTCCCGGTTGCCGGCACGGGCACTGAGCGCGCCGGCCCCCTCCGCGCCGCCGGCCTCGCGGCGGCGCCTTGAACCCGGGGCCCGCGTCCCCATTGGTCCTGAGGACCCCCGAGAGGACCCGAGAGGACCAGCCAGCCCCATGTCGGCCCCGCTCCCCTTCGACAACAGCTACGCCCGCCTGCCCGACCGCTTCTTCCGGCGGCTCGCGCCGACCCCGGTCGCGGAACCGAGCCTGATCACGCTCAACCGCGACCTCGCTCTGGAGCTGGGGCTCGACCCCGGCTGGCTCGGCGGCCCGGAGGGCCTCGCGATGCTCGCGGGCAACCGCCTGCCGGAGGGGACCGAGCCGCTCTCCGCGGCCTATGCGGGCCATCAGTTCGGAAACTTCGTGCCGCAGCTCGGCGACGGGCGGGCCATCCTGCTCGGCGAGGTCATCGACCGGGCGGGGCGGCGGCGCGACATCCAGCTCAAGGGAGCCGGCCCGACCCCGTTCTCCCGCCACGCCGACGGCCGGGCGGCGCTCGGGCCGGTGCTGCGCGAGTACCTCGTCAGCGAGAGCATGGCGGCGCTCGGCATCCCGACCACCCGGGCGCTCGCGGCTGTCAGGACGGGCGAGCGCGTGGTGCGCGAGACCGTGCTGCCGGGCGCGGTGCTCACCCGGGTGGCCGCGAGCCATATCCGCGTCGGCACCTTCCAGTTCTTCGCGGCGCGCGGCGACACCGAGGCCCTGCGGGCGCTCGCCGACCACGTGATCGCGCGGCACGATCCCGAGGCGGCCGCGGCCGGGAATCCCTACCGCGCGCTGCTGGAGGGCGTGATCGGCCGGCAGGCGGAGCTCGTCGCGCGCTGGCTGCTGGTCGGCTTCGTCCACGGGGTGATGAACACCGACAACATGTCGGTGGCGGGCGAGACGATCGATTACGGCCCCTGCGCCTTTCTGGATGCCTACGACGCCCGCGCGACGTTCAGCTCGATCGACCAGCACGGGCGCTACGCCTACGGCAACCAGCCGCGCATCGCCCTCTGGAACCTGACCCGGCTCGCCGAGGCGCTGCTGCCGCTGCTCGCCGCGGACGAGGAGGCGGGGGTGAAGGAGGCCGAGGCGGCGCTCGGCGGTTTCGCGCCCCGCTTCGAGGCGGCCTATCATGGCGGGCTGGCGCGCAAGATCGGCCTCGCCGAGATGCGCGCGGGCGACGCGGAACTGGCCGGCGACCTCCTGCGGCGCATGGCCGAGAACCAGGCCGACTTCACCCTCACCTTCCGGCGCCTCGCGGACGCGGCCGCGGATCCGGCCGCGGACGGACCGGTGCGCGACCTCTTCGTCGATCCGACCGCCTACGATGCCTGGGCCGCGCGCTGGCGCGAGCGCCTGGACCGCGCGCCGCGCGGACCGGCCGAGACGGCGGCGGCGATGCGGGCGGTCAACCCGGCCTACATCCCGCGCAACCACCGGGTCGAAGCGGTGATCGAGGCGGCGGTCGAACGGGGAGACTTCGCGCCGTTCGCGGAGCTGCTGGGCGTGCTCGCCCGGCCCTACACGGATCAGCCGGGCCTGGCACGGTACGGCGAGGCGCCGGAAGGCGGCGGGATCGGCTACCGGACCTTCTGCGGAACGTGACGCCGCGCGAGGGCCCGAGATCGCGGATCCGGCCGCGAACACAGCCCGGCGCAAGCGAAGCCTGTTCGACCTGTCGGTGATGACCACGACAATGCGGGCCGCCGACGGCGCCCCCCGACGAACCATCGGAGCCCGGGATGTCCGAACTCTCGAACGAGGATCGGCGCGCGGTCGAGAGGCTGAGCTTCTTCATGCTGAAGGAGGTCTGCTGCTCGACGGCCGACGCCATGGCGAAGATGGACCCCGAGGCCGCACGCACGCTCCTCACGGGGATCGAGACCCTGCTCACGGGCGCCATCGCCCGCATCGACGCGCAGCAATCCGAGGGCGCGAACTCGACGGCGATCGCCCTGGAAGTCGGCGCGCGGATCGCTGACGTCCTCGATCAGGCGCGCGCGAGCCTGAGCGCCGGCGCCGCGCGGGCGGCGGCGCGCGCGGGCTGAGGCGGGCGACGCGGCCGGCGGCCGCGGCCCGCATCCCCGCGACGCCGCAAGACCTTGCCGGAGAGGAGTGTTCCATGAGGGTTGCGGCGGATCTCTGCATCGTGCCGATGGGCGTGGGCCCCTCGGTCTCGCCCTACGTGCGCGAGATCAAGGCGCTGATCGAGGCCAGCGGCCTCGACGCGACGATGCATCCCAACGGCACCAACATCGAGGGCGAACTCGGCGCCATCTGCGAGCTGGCCGAGCGCTGCGAGGCGCGGCTCGCCGAGATGGGCGTGCAGCGCACGTTCTTCACGCTGATCTTCTCGACGCGCCGGGACAAGGAGCAGTCGATGGCCGACAAGCTCGCCGCCGTCTCCTGAGGCGGCGCCTCAGCCTTTCCGCCGGCGGCCGGCCGGCGCCGCCGGGGCCTCCGCGGGCTTCGCCCGCTCGGCGAGGGCGCCGGGACGTCCGAGGCCGATCTGCTTGGCCAGCGCCGAGCGCTGAGCGGCGTAGGCGGGAGCGACCATGGGGTAGTCGTCGGGCAGGCCGTAGCGCTGGCGGTAGGCGCGGGGGTCGAGGCCGTGGGTGGTGAGGTGGCGCTTGAGCGTCTTGTAGGTCTTGCCGTCGATGAAGCTGATCAGCCCCTCGTCGGTGACCGACTTGCGGATCTGGGCGGGGCTCGGCTTCTCGACCGGCGCCTCGACCTCGGCGGCCGCCGGGGCGGCCCCGCTCAGGCGCAGCAGGGCCGCGTGCACGCCCGCGATCAACCCGCCCAGCTCGGCCGCCGGCACGGAGTTGTTCGACACGTAGGCCGATACGATGTCG
>NZ_LSIX01000546.1:0-8298 GCF_001556475.1 Methylobacterium sp. CCH5-D2
ACAGCCTGCGGGTGCTGGGCCGCTGGATGCGGATGATCACCATCCCGAACCAGTCCTCGGTGCCGATGGCCTACGAGGCGTTCGACGACGCCGGCCGCATGAAGCCGGGGCCGCTCTACGACCGCGTGGTCGACGTCTGCGAGGAGCTGATGAAATTCACCCTCCTGACGCGCGAGCGGGCCGACTACCTCGTCGACCGCTACAGCGAGCGCAAGGAGCGGGAGCCGGAGCGCCTGAAGGCCGTGGCCGCCGACATCGGGTTCGGGAAGCGGTAGAGACCTTCAAGCCATCGCATGCGTGATTTGGTGTGCTTGGAGTGGGCGGTGATGCACCCCAAAAACGGGCGGAAGAGGAGTCATGAAGGGGGTGGATACGGGGAGCCGTCCGCCTCTACGGCCCCGGGCGCTAAGGAGGGAAGCCCACACCTCGGTTGATATGCCCATTGGGGTGCGTGCACCCCAGCTGCTCTGCACCCTCGATGCATCCCAAGGCGCAACTCCGGGGTGCAGAGCCCAACGGACGGGATCGATTTGATTGGTGGGCGGTGACGGGCTCGAACCGCCGACCCTCTCCGTGTAAAGGAGACGCTCTACCAACTGAGCTAACCGCCCCGCGGCGGCTCGCTTGGTACGGCAACGTGTGGGCCGGTGGCAAGCGCCACCGCCGCCTCACGACGCCTGGAGGAGGTTTTCGAGCGAGGCCGAGAGGCCGATGCTCGGGACGGGATCGGCGGCGCGGTGGGGCGCCCCGAGGGCGGTGGCCAGGACGGCCCGGGTGCCGGCCTCGACCGAGCAGATCACCGGGCAGGGCACCTCCGGCTGAATGCGCGTGGACAAGCCCGCCAAGCCGGCGCCGCCCAGGATTACCGCCTCGGCGCCGTCCTCCTCGGCACAGGCCCGGCAAGCGGCGGCAAGCTGGGCGAGCGCGCCGTCGGGGTCGCGGGCGATCTCACCGCCGGTCGGCGCCACGGCGCGGATCCCGGCGAGCTGCGCGCCGAGGCCCTGAAGCGTGACGAATTCGGTCAGCATCGCCGGCCAGTTCACACCGCCCGTCACGATGCCGAAGCGGCGTCCCCCCACGGCGGCGGCCCGGCAGGCCGCCTCGGCCATCCCCACCACGGGGACCGGCGAGACCTCCTGCAGCGCCGGCAGACCCGGATCGCCGAAGCAGGCGAGATAGACCGCGTCGCAGCCCGCGACGTGCTCGGCCAGCGCGTCGAGGGCGGCGTGGCCCGCCACCGCCACCGCGGCGCGGGTCGCGATGTAGCGGGCCCCGAAGCGGCCCGTGACCGGCACGACGGTCGCCTCCGGGGCGATCCGGCGCACGTGGCCGGCGACCAGATCCGTCACGGAGGCGGTGGTGTTCGGGTTGATCAGCAGGATGCGCATGGATCGCAGGGGAGATCGCGTCGGGCATGAAAAAGGCCCCCGGAGCCTCGGCTCCGGGGGCCTTTCTGTCCAGGGGATCAGTGGGCCACGAAGGCCGCGCCGTCCTCGTCGCGGGCGGGCTTGGCCGCGGGCAGCGGCTCGTCCCACTCGATCGGCTCGGGCTGGCGGACCAGCGCCCGCTCCAGCACCTGGTCCATCCGAGAGACCGGCACGATCTCGAGGCCGTTCTTCACGCTGTCGGGCACCTCGGCGATGTCCTTGGCGTTCTCCTCGGGGATCAGCACCGTCTTGATGCCGCCGCGGAGTGCCGCGAGCAGCTTCTCCTTCAGGCCGCCGATCGGCAGGACCCGGCCGCGCAGCGTCACCTCGCCCGTCATCGCCACGTCGCGTCGCACCGGGATGCCGGTGAGCGTCGAGATGATGGCGGTCGCCATCGCGATGCCGGCGGACGGGCCGTCCTTCGGGGTCGCCCCCTCGGGGACGTGGACGTGGATGTCCCGGCGCTCGAAGAGCGGGGGCTCGATGCCGAAGTCGAGAGCGCGGGAGCGGACGTAGCTCGCCGCCGCCGAGATCGACTCCTTCATCACGTCCTTCAGGTTGCCCGTGACCGTCATCTTGCCCTTGCCGGGCATCATGACGCCCTCGATCGTCAGCAATTCGCCGCCGACCTCGGTCCAGGCCAGACCCGTGACCACGCCGACCTGATCCTCCGCGTCGATCTCGCCGTAGCGGAACTTCGGCGGGCCGAGGAAGACCTGCAACGTGTCGGTGTTCACCGCCACGACCTTGGTCTTCGTGATCAGGATCTCCTTCACGGCCTTGCGGATCAGGTTCGAGAGCTCGCGCTCGAGGTTGCGGACGCCCGCCTCCCGCGTGTAGCGGCGGACCAGCATCAGCAGGGCCTCGTCGTCGATCGACCACTCCTTCCGGTCCAGACCGTGCTTCTTGAGCGCGTTCGGGATCAGGTGCTTGCGGGCGATCTCGACCTTCTCCTCCTCGGTGTAGCCGGCGATGCGGATCACCTCCATCCGGTCCATGAGCGGGCCCGGGATGTTGAGGGTGTTAGCGGTGGTGACGAACATCACGTTCGAGAGATCGTAGTCCACCTCCAGGTAGTGGTCGTTGAACGTGGCGTTCTGCTCCGGATCCAGAACCTCGAGGAGCGCCGCCGACGGATCGCCGCGGAAGTCCATGCCCATCTTGTCGATCTCGTCGAGCAGGATGAGCGGGTTCGAGGTCTTGGCCTTGCGCATCGACTGGACGACCTTGCCGGGCATCGAGCCGATATAGGTCCGGCGGTGGCCGCGGATCTCGGCCTCGTCACGCACGCCGCCGAGCGACATGCGCACGAACTCGCGGCCCGTGGCCTTGGCGATCGACTTGCCGAGCGAGGTCTTGCCGACGCCGGGGGGGCCGACGAGGCAGAGGATCGGGCCGGTGAGCTTGTTCGCCCGCTGCTGCACGGCGAGGTACTCGACGATGCGCTCCTTCACCTTGTCGAGGCCGAAATGGTCCTCGTCGAGGAGGAGCTGGGCTCCGGGCAGGTCCTTCTTGACCTTCGAGCGCTTGCCCCACGGGATGCCGAGCATCCAGTCGAGGTAGTTGCGCACGACCGTGGCCTCGGCCGACATCGGCGACATCTGGCGCAGCTTCTTCAGCTCGGCGGTGGCCTTGTCGCGGGCCTCCTTCGAGAGCTTGGTCTTCTCGATCTTCTCTTCCAGCTCGGCCAGCTCATCCCGACCATCTTCGCTGTCGCCCAGCTCCTTCTGGATGGCCTTCATCTGCTCGTTCAGGTAGTACTCGCGCTGGGTCTTCTCCATCTGCCGCTTGACGCGGGTCCGGATGCGCTTCTCGACTTGGAGCACCGAGATCTCGCTCTCCATCAGCGAGAGCACGCGCTCCAGCCGCTGGGCGACGGTCGGGGTCTCGAGAATGCCCTGCTTGTCGGAGATCTTGACGAGCAGGTGCGAGCCGATCGTGTCGGCGAGCTTCGAGGGCTCGTCGATCTGGGTCACGGCGGAGACGACCTCGGGCGAGATCTTCTTGTTGAGCTTGACGTAGTTCTCGAACTCCGAGAGCACGGAGCGCGCGAGCGCCTCGGCCTCGACCTTGTCGCCGAGCTCGTCGTGCAGCGCCTCGGCCTCGGCCTCGTAGAACTCGTCCGAGCGGGTGAAGCCGGTGATCTTGGCGCGGCCCGCGCCCTCGACCAGCACCTTGACGGTGCCGTCGGGCAGCTTCAGGAGCTGCAGCACGGAGGCCAGCGTGCCGATCGTGTAGATGGCGTCGGTCGCCGGGTCGTCGTCGCCCGCGTTGATCTGGGTGGCGAGCAGGATGTGGCGGTCCGTGCGCACCGCCTCTTCCAGGGCGCGGATGGACTTCTCGCGCCCCACGAAGAGCGGCACGATCATGTGCGGGAACACCACGATGTCGCGCAGCGGCAGGACCGCGTAGGAGCCCGTCGAGCCCGGGACGACAGGCTGGCGCGATTTCGATTGAGTCATGGCTGACTTCCTCATGATGGACGCCGGGCCAGCGCTCCTCGAGTCAGGGAGCAAGCACTGCGCCAGACGCCGACCGGGCCGCGAGGGTCGGGTAGAGCTGTTGAAGCTTTGCGGCTGGTGACGCGGCACCGTCCCTCGGGGGGAGCGGGCGGCCACCGCGCTGAGCATCAGGTGATGTCCGGGGGCACCGTTTTCAAGATGCCGCCGGCTCCGGGCAGGCCGGCGGCAGAAGCGAATCGCCCTGCCGCCTCAACGCGTTACGCGGATGTGCTCCGGCGCACAGGCGGCCGGGGCGAGCCGGCCCCGGCCTGCCCTCAGGCGCTGACGCTCGCCGGCGCTTCCTTGTTGCGGTCGCCGTGGATGTAGAGCGGGCGCGACTTGCCCTCGACCACCTCCGGACCGATCACGACCTGCTCCACCGAGTCGAGGCCCGGCAGGTCGTACATCGTGTCGAGCAGGATCGTCTCCAGGATGGAGCGCAGGCCGCGGGCGCCGGTCTTGCGCTCGATCGCCTTGCGGGCGACGAGGCTCAGCGCCTCCTCCTGGAAGGTCAGGTCGACGTTCTCCATCTCGAACAGGCGCTGGTACTGCTTGACGAGCGCGTTCTTGGGCTCCTGCAGGATCTTCTTCAGGGCCTCCTCGTCGAGGTCCTCGAGCGTCGCCAGGACCGGGAGACGGCCGACGAACTCGGGGATGAGGCCGAACTTCAAGAGATCCTCGGGCTCCACCGAGCGGAAGATCTCGCCGGTGCGGCGGTCGTCGGGGGCCTGCACGCTCGCGCCGAAGCCGATCGAGGTGCCCTTGCCGCGCTGGGAGATGATCCGCTCCAGCCCCGCGAAGGCGCCGCCGCAGATGAACAGGATGTTGGTGGTGTCGACCTGCAGGAACTCCTGCTGCGGGTGCTTGCGGCCGCCCTGCGGAGGCACGGAGGCGACGGTGCCCTCCATGATCTTCAGGAGCGCCTGCTGCACACCCTCGCCCGAGACGTCGCGGGTGATCGAGGGGTTGTCCGACTTGCGGGAGATCTTGTCGATCTCGTCGATGTAGACGATGCCGCGCTGCGCCCGCTCGACGTTGTAGTCCGAGGCCTGGAGCAGCTTGAGGATGATGTTCTCGACGTCCTCGCCGACGTAGCCCGCCTCCGTGAGCGTGGTGGCGTCCGCCATCGTGAAGGGCACGTCGAGGATGCGGGCGAGCGTCTGGGCGAGCAGCGTCTTGCCGGAGCCGGTCGGCCCGATCAGCATGATGTTGGACTTGGCCAGCTCGACGTCGTTGTGCTTCGTCGCGTGGGCGAGCCGCTTGTAGTGGTTGTGCACAGCGACCGAGAGAACCTTCTTGGCGAAGTCCTGCCCGATGACGTAGTCATCGAGCACCCGCCGGATCTCCTTCGGGGTAGGCACGCCGTCGCGGCTCTTGACCAGCGAGGACTTCGATTCCTCGCGGATGATGTCCATGCACAGCTCGACGCACTCGTCGCAGATGAACACCGTCGGGCCCGCGATCAGCTTGCGAACCTCGTGCTGGCTCTTGCCGCAAAACGAGCAGTACAGCGTGCTCTTCGAGTCGTTGCCGCCAGTCTTGCTCATATCGGTCTCCGATCGTCTCGTGCGCTGCCAGCCCGGGGCGCACGCGCATCGTTCACAGGTAAGGGAATCCGCTTAAAGAAAAAGTCACCTGCGCGCTTGTGACGGGGCCTCCCGGAGACCCGATGCAAACACGCTGCCGCGGCGGGATCAAGGCCGCGGCGGGCGTGCTCCTTATTCGGCAAACGCCGTCGGGGGCACGCCGGGTTCCTGCGGCCTCCGGCGCGGGCCTAAGGGCCGCGCGCCTTCGGGCCGCCCGGCCTTCAGGCCGCGGCCGGCTCGGGGCGCTTCTGGATGACCTCGTCGATGAGGCCGAACTCCTTGGCCGCGTCGGCGGTCATGAAGTTGTCGCGCTCCAGCGCCTGATGGATGGCCTCGTACTCCCGGCCCGTGTGCTTCACGTAGATCTCGTTGAGGCGGCGCTTGAGCGCCTCGATCTCGCGGGCGTGGATCAGGATGTCGGTGGCCTGGCCCTGGAAGCCGCCGGAGGGCTGGTGCACCATGATCCGGGCGTTCGGCAGGGCGAAGCGGTGGCCGGGCTCGCCAGCGGTGAGGAGGAGCGAGCCCATCGAGGCGGCCTGGCCGACGCAGAGGGTCGTGACCGGGCAGCGGATGAACTGCATCGTGTCGTAGATCGACAGGCCGGAGGTGACCACGCCGCCCGGCGAGTTGATGTAGAAGGAGATCTCCTTCTTGGGGTTCTCGGCCTCCAAGAAGAGGAGCTGCGCGACGATGAGCGAGGCGCCGTAATCCTCGACCGGGCCGGTCAGGAAGATGATCCGCTCGCGCAGCAGCCGCGAGTAGATGTCGAAGGCGCGCTCGCCGCGGCTCGACTGCTCGACCACCATGGGGACGAGCGCGCTGTTGTAGTAGTCGACCGGATCTCTCATCACGTCCTGCCCCAGGGCTCCAAGGGGCCCGACCGCGCGAATCATCGCGGCGGCCGGGCATGTCAGCGAACACCGGCGGTGCTTAACGCCGCCTAACCATACAGCCCGCTGCCAGTCAGGACAGGTACCGGGCTACTTCAAGCCTTCGACTCGGTCGAGGCCGCCGTCTCGTCGGCGCTGTCGGCTTCCGCGTCCTCGTCGGCGAACAGCGTCTCCTTCGAGACGGGCTCCTCGACCAGTTTGACCTGCGAGAGAACGTGGTCAACCACCTTCTCCTCGAACAGGGGCGCACGCAGCTCGGCCAGCGCCTGGGCGTTCTTCCGATAGAAGTCCCAGACCTGCTGCTCCTGACCCGGGAACTGCCGGATCCGGGCGATCAGGGCCTGGTTCACCTCCTCGTCGGAGACCTTGATATCGGCGCTCTCGCCGACCTGCGCAAGCACCAGACCGAGGCGCACGCGGCGCTCGGCGATCTTGCGGTACTCGGCCTGCGAGGCCTCCTCGGTGGTGCCCTCGTCCTCGAAGGTCTTGCCGCGGGTCTTCAGGTCCTGCTCGACCTGGGCCCAGACGTTGGCGAATTCCTGGGCGACGAGCGAGGGCGGCAGGTCGAAGGCGTACTTGCCGTCGAGCGCGTCGAGGAGGTCCTTCTTCAGCTTGCGCCGGGTGGCGGCCTCGTAGTCCGAGCCGATGGCGCCGGAGATGGCCTCCTTCAGCTTGTCGAGGTTCTCCAGGCCGAGGTTCTTGGCGAGCGCGTCGTCGATCTGGGCCTCGCCCGCCGCCTGGATCTTGGTGACGGTGACGTCGAACTCGGCGTCCTTGCCGGCGAGCTGCTCGGCTCCGTAGGCCTCCGGGAAGGTCACCTTGACGAGGCGGCTCTCGCCGACCTTGGCGCCGACGAGCTGGTCCTCGAAGCCCGGGATGAAGGTGTTCGAGCCGAGCTCGAGGTCCACGCCCTCGCCCTTGCCGCCCTCGAACTCGGTGCCGTCGATGCGGCCGACGAAGTCGATGGTGACGCGGTCGCCGGCCTCGGCGGCCTCACCCTCGGCACGGTCCGAGAACGGACGGCTCTGCTTGGCCATGCGGTCGAGGGCCTCCTGGACCTCCTCGTCCGAGGGCTTGGCCACGTACTTGGTCAGGCTGACGTCCGAGAGGTCGGCGAGCTCGAAGCTCGGCAGCACCTCGAGGTTCACCGTGAAAGCGAAGTCGCCCTTGGCCTCGAGGGCCTTCTCGACTTCCGCCTTGTCCTCGGGAAACGCGACCTGCGGCTCCAGGGCGAGCTTGAGGTTGTTGTCGGTGATGATCTTCTGGTTGGCCTCGTTGACCGCGTTCTGCACCACCTCGGCCATCACCGAGCGGCCGTAGACCTTGCGCAGGTGCGCCACCGGCACCTTGCCGGGGCGGAAGCCCTTGAGCTGGACCTTGTCCTTCATGCCCGAGAGCTCGGTGTTCAGGCGATCCTCGAGGTCCTTGGCCGGGAGCAGCACCTGGTAGGCGCGCTTCAGCCCCTCGGAATGTGTCTCGGTCACCTGCATCGTCGTCGCTCTCGTACCGTCTCGTGTGGTCGTGTTCTGGTGCGCGCCGTCCCGCCGGGAGGCGCGGCTTGGGGCCGGACGCGTCGGGCGGCGGGTCCGCGGGAACGGATGAGGCGGGCCGGCTTCCGTGATCGCGGAAAAACGGACCGGTCATCCCGGCGGGGCTGGTGCGGGCGGAGGGGCTCGAACCCCCACGTCTTGCGACACTGGAACCTAAATCCAGCGCGTCTACCAGTTCCGCCACGCCCGCGCGCGCCGACGCCCGGCGCGAATCCGGCCGCCGGAGGGCGGCTCTATAACACGCGTGCACGGGGAAGCAGCAAAAAACTTAGAGGCAGGGGCGAGGCGAGCGGACGGAACCCGCGTCCTCCCTCCCCCCTCTGCGGGCAGGGCGATCGCATATG